>CAIXIZ010000478.1 GCA_903919625.1 uncultured Verrucomicrobiota bacterium | reverse complement strand
GTGTTGGAATACGCCGAGCTCGGCATGGAGGCGGTCTGGAGGATCGAGGTGGAGAACTTTCCCGCCTTCATCGTTGTGGACGACAAGGGGAACGATTTCTTTTTTAACACCTGCGGCCTCTGCGTGGCGGAGAAGTAAGCCGATGGGCGAACCATCCTGGGGAGCGGGGGAGGGTTGACTGTTGGTTTCGCCCGTTAAAGCTGCCCACCATGAAAACGCTTTTGGCTTTTTCCACCCTGTTCCTCTTCTCCGTCATGATCGTCCCTGCCCAATCCCTCTACGCAATTCCCGTCAAGGACATCGATGGCAAAGCGGCCACGCTGGCGCCCTACCAGGGCCGCGTGATGCTCATCGTCAATGTCGCCTCCGAATGCGGCTATACGCCACAATACGAGGGCCTGCAGGCCGCCTATAAGAAATACCAGGCCAAAGGTCTCACGGTGCTGGGTTTTCCCTGCAACCAGTTTGGCGGACAGGAACCTGGCACCAATTCCGAGATCAAACTATTCTGCACCAGCAAGTACAGCGTCACATTTCCGCTCTTCGACAAGATTGACGTCAATGGCGACAAACGCCACCCGCTCTACGTCGCATTGGCGGGCAAGGACTCGCCGTTCCCGGGCGATATCGGGTGGAATTTTACCAAGTTTCTTATCGGTCGCGACGGCAAGATTCTCCAGCGCTTTGACTCCAAGGTCACGCCGGAGTCACCCGAGATCACCAAGGCCATCGAGGCGGCCCTCGCGGCGAAATAAAACGCGTTCGGGTGAGAGGACGGGGCCATCTCTTGCCCGGACTGCAATGGCCCGGGTCAACGCACTCGACATGGTCCAGCCGCCAGGCGATGGTGGTTCCCGGCCGCCCAATGAAGTCCATGCCCGCATCCGCCCGCCGGCTCATCCTTGCCACCCTGCTGCTGACCGCCATGGCCGGTCCCATCCGGGCGGCGCGCGACACGGAATCGTTTGATACGGCGTGGCGTTTTTTCCAAGGGGATGCGCCCGATGCCGCCAATCCGGCCTTTGATGATGCAGGATGGAAGTCAGTCGACGTCCCGCATGACTGGGCGATTGCCGGGCCGTTTGACCAGGGCAATCCGGCCGGTGGCGCGGGCGCGTTTCTGCCCAGCGGGGTCGCCTGGTATCGCAAAAGTTTCACGCTCCCGGCCGACGCCGCGTCGCGCCGTATTTTCATCGAATTCGATGGCGTCATGGCCAACAGCGATGTGTTCATCAATGGCACGCTATTGGGACACCGGCCCGATGGTTATGTCGGCTTGCGTTACGAACTGACCGGCCATCTCAGTTTTGGCGCGGGCAAAACCAACGTCCTCGCCGTCTCCGCCGACACTTCGCAGCAACCCGCCTCACGCTGGTTCGCCGGCGCGGGCATTTACCGCCATGTGCGACTCGTGGTGACTGACGCCGTGCACCTCGATCTTGCGGCCACTTTCGTCACCGCTTCAAAAGTCACCGAGGCGGAGGCGACCGTCCATCTTCGCACGACCGTCGTCAACCAGTCCGCCGTGCCGCACACGGTTGACCTGCAGAGCGCACTCATGGCGCCAAATGTGATTTACCGCATCCCGCCATGGGTGGCTCCCTCGGCCCCGCAGACCATTGCGCCAGGCCAGTCGGCTGGTTTTGAGCAGGACATTGTGGTCTCCCGTCCGCCGCTCTGGAGCGTGACGGCGCCTTTGCTCTGGCAGGCGGCTGTGCAAATTCGCGAAGGTGATGTGCCGCTCGATCGCGAGGTGGTTCCCTTTGGCATCCGGGACGCGCAGTTCGGGGCCATGACCGGCTTCAGTCTGAACGGACAGACGCTCAAGCTCAACGGCGTGTGCCTCCATGACGATGGTGGGGCGTTTGGGGCGGCGGTGCCGCTCGCGGTCTGGGAGCAGCGGCTCGCCACCCTGAAAAGCATCGGCGTGAACGCCATCCGCACCGCCCACAACCCGCCCGATCCCGGCTTGCTTGACCTCTGCGACCGGATGGGGTTCGCCGTCATGTTGGAAACGTTCGACACCTGGCGCGCCATGAAGCCGAATCAGCGGGGCGGCTATCAGCTTTATTTTCCCGTCTGGTGGGAGGCCGATACGCGCGCCGCTGTGCTCACCGCCCGCAATCACCCGTGCGTGGTGCTCTACAGCATCGGCAATGAAATCCGCGACAACCTCCTGTCCGCCACCGGCCACCACGACCTGGTCGCCCAGCGCGACCTCGTGCATCAGCTCGACCCCACGCGTCCCGTCACCATGGGCCTTTTCCGGCCGCAGGAGAGCGGCCACATCCCCGTGGTCACCGACCTGCTGGACGTCGTCGGCATCAACTACCGCCCCGCCCAGCTCGCCCTGATGGCCACCGCCGGCCGGCCCACCGTGGACACCGAGGAGACGCATGCCATCGACCGCACTGCGCCCATCATCGGCGACGCACGCATTTCGGGACAGTTTCTATGGACGGGGGTGGATTACCTCGGCGAGTCGCTCGGCTGGCCGGCCATCGGCCAGGATTTCGGGCTGCTCGACCGCACGGGCGCATTCCAGCCGCGCGGCTGGCAGCGCCAGAGCTGGTGGTCGGCCACCCCGATGGTAAAAATTCTGCGCCGCACCGGCCGCGCCGGCATCATGGCCCTGGACCCCGGCTACGAGACCGCTCCGGAAATAGCGCAACGCCAGCAGTCCCAGGCGCCGGTGCTGTTTGCCGACTGGACGCCGCGCAACCCCGCGCCACACAATGAAACCATCGAGGTCTACAGCAACTGCGATGAGGTCGAGCTGCTCCTGAACGGTCGGTCTCTCGGCAAGCAGCCGCTCGTCGGACTTGCCCCGCGCACCTGGAGCGTACCCTACGAAGCCGGCACCCTGATGGCCGTCGGCAGCACCAAAGGCCGGAAAGTCGCCACGGACGAAATTCATACCGCCGGGCGGCAGGCCAGAATCGAGCTGGTCACGAACCGCACCAAGCTCACACCTGGCTGGGATGAGGTGGCCGAGGTGCGGGCCACGGTGGTCGACGCCAATGGGGTGCGCATTTATCCCGCCAACGATCTGGTGAGATTTGAGGTGGCAGGCCCCGGCGTCGTCGCAGCGGTGGACAACGGCGATCTCAACAGCCACGAGTCCTTTCAGGGCAACGTGCGCCACGCCTTCAATGGCAGTTGCGTCGCCTGGATTCGTGCCACGGCCAGCACCGGCACCATTACGGTCCGCGCCACCACCGGCAACCTCGACGCCGGTACCGTTGCGATTGCTGCGGGGCCATAGCACCAGGCTGGCGCCATTGCGCCGACGGCTCCCCTGGTCAGCCTTTGGCCATCCTCATACCCGTGCAAAACGCGTGGGTGCAAATAGCTTTTGACCGCACCCGGCATCTCCGGCAGTCTGCTTCGCCCGTCCATTTTCACCATCATGCCCGCCGCGAAACCCACCATTTACTACACCAAGACCGACGAGGCCCCGGCGCTCGCGACCTGTTCCTTTCTGCCCATCGTGCAGGCGTTTGCCCGGCAGGCGGACATCAACGTGGAAGCCCGGGACATTTCCCTTGCCGCCCGGATCCTCGCCCAGTTTCCCGACAAACTCACCCCGGCCCAGCGGGTTTCCGACGCGCTGGCCGAACTGGGAGCGCTCACGCTCAAACCCGAGGCCAACATCATCAAGCTGCCCAATATTTCCGCCTCCGTCCCGCAACTGAAGGCCGCCATCGCCGAGCTGCAGTCCAAGGGTTACCCGGTGCCCGCCTATCCCGAAGCTGCCGCGACCGAAGCGGAGAAGGAGATCAAGACGCGTTATGCCAAAGTCCTCGGTTCGGCCGTGAATCCCGTGTTGCGTGAGGGCAACTCCGACCGCCGCGCACCCAAGGCGGTCAAGGACTACGCGCGAAAACACCCGCACTCCATGGGGGCATGGTCGCCCACCTCGAAGACCTCGGTCGCGACCATGCGCAAGGACGACTTTTTCGCCAATGAGCAGTCCGTCACCGTTCCCACTGCGACGACCGTGCGGATTGAGTTTGTCCCGGCGCCCGCTCCGGCCGGCACCACGCCCGAGGCAGCCGCCAAGGCCGCGCAGATCGTGGTCCTCAAGGACAGGCTTTCCCTCAAGGCCGGCGAAATCCTCGATGGCACCTTCATGAACAAGATGGCGCTCGGCTCCTTCTTTGCGCAGCAATTGAACAAGGCCAAGCAAGACGGCGTTCTCTTTACGCTGCACCTCAAGGCCACGATGATGAAGGTCTCCGACCCCGTCATGTTCGGCCTCGCGGTCCGCGTGTTCTGCAAAGACCTGTTCACCAAGCATGCCGCCACTTTCGCAACCCTTGGCGTGGACCTGAACAATGGATTTGGCGACCTCCTCGCCAAAATCGGGAAACTTCCCGCCGACCAGCGTGCCGCCATCGAGGCGGACATCCAGACGGTCTTCGCCTCCCGTCCCGCCGTTGCAATGGTCAACGCGGAGAAAGACATCACCAACCTGCATGTCCCCAGTGACGTCATCATCGACGCCTCGATGCCTGCGATGATCCGCTCCTCCGGCCAGATGTGGAATGCGCAGGGCAAGGGCCAGGACACCCTGTGCTGCATCCCCGACAGCAGCTACGCCGGCATCTACCAGGCCACGATTGATTTTTGCAAACAGCACGGGGCCTTCGACCCCCAGACCATGGGGACCGTCCCCAACGTCGGCCTCATGGCACAGGCCGCCGAGGAATACGGTTCGCACAACAAAACCTTCGTGGCTCCGGGCAAGGGAGTCATCCGGGTCGTGGCCGTCCCGGCTGACAGCGGTCAGAAGTCAGATGTCAGCGCCCAGCAGGCTGACCTCTCGCCAAATATTCTCCTGTCCCACGAAGTGGAGGCGGGAGACATCTGGCGGGCCTGTCAGACGAAGGACGCGCCGGTGCAGGACTGGGTGAAACTGGCGGTCAACCGCGCCCGGCTCAGTCACACGCCGGCTATCTTCTGGCTCGATCCCAAACGCGCGCACGATGCGCAGATCATCGCCAAGGTGGGCAAGGCTCTCGCCGCGCTCGACACCACCGGCCTCCTGATCCGCATTCTCCCGCCCGCCGAGGCCTGCGTCGCCACGTTGGAGCGCCTCAAGGCCGGGCAGGACACGATCTCTGTCACGGGCAACGTCCTCCGCGACTACCTCACCGATCTTTTTCCGATCCTCGAAGTCGGCACGAGCGCCAAGATGCTGTCCATCGTCCCGCTCATGAACGGTGGCGGCCTCTTTGAGACCGGGGCTGGTGGTTCGGCGCCGAAACACGTGCAGCAGTTCACCGAGGAAAATTTCCTCCGCTGGGACAGCCTGGGCGAGTTCTTCGCGCTGGCGGCCTCGTTGGAGCATCTCGGCATCACGCAAAACTATGCCAAGGCCAAGGTCCTCGCCGAGACCCTTGACGCCGCCAACGGCAAGTTTTTGGAAAACGACAAGTCACCGGCGCGGAAAGTGGGCACCGGCATCGACATCCGCGGCAGCCATTTCTATCTCGCACTTTATTGGGCCCAGGCCCTCGCGGCCCAGACCACAGATCCGGAGCTGAAGGGAATCTTCACCCCGATTGCCGAAAAGCTGGCCGCCGGCGAAAAGCAGATCGTTGGGGAAATGGTCGCTGTCCAAGGCAAGCCCGTCGATATCGGTGGGTATTACTTGCCGGATGAGGCGAAGGCGTCAGCGGCTCTGCGGCCAAGCCAATTGCTGAATGCCGTTCTCACCAGTTTAGGTTGAGCACGCTTGGCGTGGCGACGGGCTCAGAAATAACGCGGATGGGTGAAGTCAAGAACTGGACTCAGCGCTCAGCCTTTGGCACCCGGTCCGGCCAGGGCGGCCCATTCGCCGGGAGTGAGCTTCACGGCAACTGCGCCAAGGTTTTCCCGCAGGTGTTCTGCGCTCGCGGTGCCTGGAATAGGCAGCATGACCGGTGACTTCTGCAGCAGCCAGGCGAGCGCAAGCTGGGCGACGGTGGCGCCATGGCGTTGCGCGACCTGGTCGAGAGTGCCGCCCGGGCGGGCCATTT
The DNA here is from genome assembly GCA_903919625.1 of uncultured Verrucomicrobiota bacterium. Lineage (GTDB taxonomy): Bacteria > Verrucomicrobiota > Verrucomicrobiia > Opitutales > Opitutaceae > CAIYUN01. The sequence goes on along the minus strand of CAIXIZ010000478.1, from coordinate 4,016 downwards.
CGCCGGCCGCCAGCGGAAACCAGGGGATGAACCCGAGGGCGTGCTGCGTGCAGTATTCGAGCACTGCCTCGCTCTGGCGGTTGCCGAGATTGTAGAGGTTTTGGACGCTCACGACCGCGACCGTTTGCTTCGCCTGCTCAATTTCTTTGACCGAGACCTCCGACAGGCCGATGTGCCGGATTTTTCCCGCCTGTTGGAGTTCCTGCAGCGCGCCGAGGCTTTCGGCGACCGGCACCTGCGGGTCGATGCGGTGCAACTGGTAGAGATCAATGCGGTCGAGCTTCAGGCGGCGCAGGCTCAGCTCGACGCACTGCCGCAGGTATTCCGGCCGCCCGACGGGCGCCCATTGCCCCGGTCCGGAACGCGTGAGGCCGCCTTTGGTGGCGATGACGAGACCGGACGGGTAGGGGTGCAAAGCTTCTGCAATCAACCGCTCGCTGATCTCCGGCCCGTAGGAATCGGCGGTGTCGATGAAGTTGATGCCCTGGTCCACGACCTGGCGCAGCAGGCGCCGCACCGAAGCCGGATCCTTGGGCTCGCCCCAGACGCCCGGTCCGGTGATGCGCATGGCGCCAAAGCCGAGCCGATGGACCGGCAGGTCACCACCGAGTTTGAACACCCCGCTGGCGGATGCGTGGTGGGACGAAGGGGAGGCGGGAGGCGGTGTCATCGGGTGGGAAAGGAGCGGAAGGTGGAGGAAAAATTCAAGGTGAGCGCGCCACATCGGAACCAATTCCGAATGCGACCGGCCGGCGAGACTAGCCAACAACCGGAAGCGGGCAAGTGCGGGCGAAACATTTGGGGCAGAGGCCGGTTGACGGTTCCTCATCGCTGCCCTGGTGCGGCCATGCCCGAAATTGCACCGGGCACACCTTCAGGATTGCGACAAGTTTTGGAAGGCGCAGGGTGGTTGCAGTCAATCGTCCCATCCCCACGAGCCCATCCCCATGTCCCGATACCCCTCATTGCACCGCTTTCCCCTGACACAATTTGCCCTTTTCCTTGGGCTGCTTCTCCCCTCTCCAGTACCTGCCGCGGAGGCCAATCCCGGCGTCGCGGTGCTGCTGGTGGACACGGATCACGTGGCGGGGCAGATCGACGAGCGCATTTACGGACAGTTTCTCGAGCACATCAACCACTCGGTGGTGGACGGGCTGTATGCCGAGCAGATCCGCGGGCAGGGATTTGAAGGCAACGATTTCAAGGACTACTGGGAAACCTTGGCCGACCATGGAACCGTGGAGGCGGTCGAGGTGAAATTTCAACAGGGCGAGCGCAGCGTGCGCCTCACGGCCAGCCAGGGCACCGCCGGATTGCGGCAGGGCAGGGTGTATGTTGCAGCCGGCACGGCCTATGACGGCTCGGTGTGGATCAACCCCGAGCAGGGCGCATTGCAGCTCAGCCTGCAGGTCAAGGATACGACGGGCCGGGTGCTGGTGCAGTTGCCGTTGAAGACCAACGGCCTGGGCTGGCAGGAGGCGTCCTTTGGGTTTGTGAGTCCGGCAACCGAGACGCAGGCGGTCGTCGAGATTCTTGGCACCGGCACGGGCACGGCGCTGGTGGATTTCGTGTCGCTCATGCGGGCCGACGCCCGCGCGCACGGGAAACTCCGGCCGGATCTGCTCGCCTCTTTGCAGGGGCTTAAGCCGGCCTTTATCCGCTGGCCGGGCGGTTCATTTGCCTCGATCTACCGATGGAAGGACGGCATCGGACCGGCCGTGACGCGCAAGATGAACCCGAACACCATCTGGGGCGGTTATTCCGATTACTACGGATTTGGCACGGACGAATTTTTGGAGCTATGCCGACAGCTGGGCTCCGATCCGCTGATCGTGCTGAGCGCGACCGACACCGAGCCGGGGCAGTTTGAATATGCGATGGACTGGGTGCATTACCTGTTGGATCCGCCCACGACGGAGTGGGGCCGCCGCCGTGCGGCCAACGGCCACGCCGCGCCTTATCAGGTGCCGTACATCCAAATCGACAACGAGCCGATGAACCACCAGCTCACGCCCGAAGCCTACGCCAAAATCGTCAACCTTTATGGCGGCCGGCTGCGTCAGATTGCGCCGGCGGTGAAGATCGTGGCGTGCGGCCAGAAGCGTTCCAACGACATGAACTGGAGCCAGAAGCTGATCGATCTCGCCGGCGACAATTTCGACATCCTCGGCTGCCATAATTATGAATATGAGCCGGAGAATTTCGCGACGGGAGTCCGCCGCATCGAGGACTACCTCGGAAAAGTGTGCGACTATGTGCACGGCTCGGCCCATCCTGGCATCAAGGTGGCGGTGCTGGAGTGGGGGCTGTGCCGCAGCTATGACTGGCGTGCGGGCCTGCATGCGGCGGGCAGCCTCATCAGCTATGAAAAACTGAGCCCGACCCTGGACATGACCTGTCCGGCGCTGCTGCTGCGCAACACGACCGACAATCCGGAATGGCGGTCCTGGATCTACCACGATCACGTCACCTGGTTCGCGGGATCGGGCTACGTGGCGGAGAAGCTGTTCCGCGACCACTATGCCCCGAGACGCTATGCCGTCACGTCAGGCACCGTGAAGGACATCCCCAACCGGGCCAGTTTCTTCGACGACATTTCCCAGATGAAGCCCGAAGGCTGGACGGCGAACACCGTCGACGCGATTGCGTCCGGCAGCGCGGACGGAAAACGCATCGTGCTCAAGGCCGTCAATTACGACAGCAGCCCTCACCCGCTGCTGGTGCGATTCCAGGGCAAGCAGGCGCCGGCCAAGGCCGGGGTGACAGTCTCCACGGTAACGGCCGGCCCGACGGAGGAGAACTCGCTGACGGAGCCGGACAAGATTCATCCGGTGGAAGCGACCATGGCGTATGCGCGCGACATGACATTCAACCTTGCGCCCTACACGGTCGCAGTCGTGGAAGTCAGGGCGGACTGAACTGAGGTCAACTGCCGCGCCGGCCCGGTTATTTTTTTGCCGGCGGAGCCTTGAGATACTTGCCGCAGAACTCGAGGAACGTTTCGAGATCGGGCGCGGGGGTGTGACCGCCCGTGTGCATCCGATAGCCGATTTCGCCGGTGATCAGGCCGGTGTCCGCCGGGGGCATTTCCATCGTGCCGAGGCCTTTTTTGCCGAGGAGCTCATAGACCGGGCTGGCGAGCGCCGCGGCAAGAAACATGCCTTTGGCGTCCGTGTGCTGGTCGGAAGTGCCACCCGTGATGAACACCGGGCGCGGTGCGACGAGGGCCACGAGTTCGTGTGAATCGACGGTCATCTTGCCCCAGTTTTCCGGGCCGACAAATTTCTGGAAGTTGCCGGCCATCCAGTACGGGAAATTCTGCGCGACCATGTCGACGGTTTCGCCGAAATTGCGGCGGTTCATCTTGGTGCCGCCTTCGCCGGAGTCACCCGCCCAGGAGATCGCCCAGCGCTGGTCAACGGCCGCCGCGAGCACCGCCGTTTTGCCCCAGCGCGAGAAGCCGTCCACGACGAGCTGCTTCGCATCGACGTCATGGTCGGTCTCAAAATAGTCGATCGACTTGCTCAGGCCCCAGGACCACGCCATGAGCACGCCCCACTCGTCAGGCTTGGTCCGCATCTGACCTTTGTTCATCAGGCCGATGATGCCCTGGGTCAGACCGTCGGCCGAATCGGGCTGCACGGAGCCGGTGTTGAAGGTCGCATAGCCCCAGCCTTTGGCGAGGGTCAGGGATTCCAGCGAGGGCCCCGCCGGTGCGCCACCGCCCCGGCCGCCGGGCGCCCCGGCACCGGCCCCGCGGGCGGCGGGCGGCACCGGATTGGACAGGGCGAGAAACATGGGGCGTTCGGACTCCGTGAGCAGGGCGCTGATGGCGGCAATACCGTCGGTGCGGGCCTTGGCGCTGTTGGCCTGAGCACTGGTCACACCGGCCTGCCCTTGGTTGATGGCGTTGAGCAACGGGGTGATTTGGGCGATCTGCGCGTCCGTGAGCGTCAGCACCGTCTTGAGATTGTCGATGTTGAGCGGATTGGGTGGGGCCGCGCCGGCGCCACGCG
>CAIXIZ010000477.1 GCA_903919625.1 uncultured Verrucomicrobiota bacterium | reverse complement strand
GGGAGGTTCAAGGCTTCAGGCCGGATTTCGGTTCAGACCGGCGGGGCCGCGGGAGAAATCTTGTTGAGGATGAGCTCAAGCGCACTGGCGGCATCGGCCAGGTCGTGCCGTGCCTCGTCGAGGCGGGTGTTCAGGACGTTATAGGGAAACAGGCACAGGATGGCGATGCCGAGGCCGCAGGCCGTGGCAATGAGCGCCTCGCCGACGCCACCCGTGATCAGGCCGGCATTGGCGGCAATGTCACCGGAGCCGAGCGCGCCAAAAGTGTTCATCATGCCGGTTACCGTCCCGAGCAGGCCCAGCAGCGGCGCGGCGGTGATGCAGGTGTCGAGCACGGCGAGCCCCTGCTGATATCGGGCCAGTTCCCGGTTGGAGGCACGCAGCATCGCGCCCGCGAGCGCCGGCCCGTCATGCGCCAGCGCGGAGGCCAGGACCCGGGCCACAAAGTCCGGACTGGCGGCCCCGAGTCGCACTGCCGCCGCGGGATCTCCCCGGCCCACCGACTCCAGCATCTTTTCCACCAGTCCGGGATCCCGGGTGGATTTTTCCCGGGTGAGAAAAATGATGCGCTCCACCACCACGGTGACCGCCACGAATGACACGAACAGGATCGGCCACATCATGACCCCGCCGCGCTCAAAGAGCTCCATCGGGGAACGCCCCATGAGGAATGCGAAGGGAGAGAAATTGGTCATGGACAAAGGCGAGGTTGGCGTGCGGCGGTGGAACTTGCCAGTTCCGGCCGGCAAAATCAAGCGGCGTGCAGTTGCCAGCCGGCTCGCCCGGGCCACACCCCGCGCCGGGTCTGCCTGTTCCCCAGGGTGCGGTTTACGATGGACAATCTCCGGCATCTGCCCAGCATTGCCCCCATGGTCGCCCTCAATACGCGCTATCTCGCTGACCTGACCGGACCGGGCCGGCTGGCCTTCATCGCCACCAACGGACTGCATGACTGCGCCGTGGTCGAGGATGGCGAAGAGGACGAGTTCCGGCAAAGGCTGCGGGAGGGCTGGCGCATGGTCGCCATCCGTCCGATCTGTCGCAGCATCAATCCGCTGCTCGACCACCAGCATCCCGATTTGCAGAAAGCGCGGGCGTATTCCTACTCGCTCATCATTTTGGAAAATCCGGCGCACCAAAAGATCGCCGCCCACTCGGACGCGATGCGGGCGGGCAATGTGCTGCCGCTGCCGCCGGCACGTTAGCCAGGTGCCGGCTGGCACTTAAACCTGCCACGGGTCTTCCCGTGCTCGGCGTCGTGTTTGTGCCTGTCCTCCAACAGCCGGAGCTCGCGCCTGACCCGGGGAAACTCCGCCAGGTCGGCGGTCAACGCGCGGCATCGTGTCAGTTCCGGATCTGACGGACTTTGTCCTGCAGGCGGTCTTCGTAGCACGACCGGTGGCTGAGCCACATCGCGCGTTCCAACTCCGCGCGGCCCGCCTCAGCCCGGAAAAAATTGACGGTCTTGGCGAGCAGATAGCCCGCGGCCAGGGCCACGACCACGAGCATCAACACGCCGCCGGCCCCCAGAAGCAGACACTGGAGGACGACGGAAAACCGGGCCAATTCAGCCAGCACCACAACAATCAGCAGCGCATAACCCACCAATGCCGCCTGCCGGAGCCGTTTGATTTCACGGACGAGGTCATGGCGCCGGCTGCGGTGCAGATGGGGGCTCATGGGATCCAGGCTGCGACGGACGGCGGATTTGTCCAGCCCAAACACGAAGCCGATGGTGGAGCGCGTAGACCCCAACGCGCTGGTGACGCCCGTTCCGCTCTGGCGCCGAATTTGTCCCGGAGCCTGGCCGCTTCGCCTGGACTGTGCCCGGCTTATTTGCCGAGGCTTTTGCGCAAGTCGTCCAGCTGCCCGGCGCTGCCAAGCAGCACATTGCGGCTGGCGATGAACTTCGCGTATTCCTCGATGAAGATTTTGCCGGGCGGGCGGAAATCAAACTCCTTGGGATTGTCCCGGAAAAATTCGCGGTGCACCCGCGTCCACACCAGCCGGCCATCGGTGTCGATGTTGACCTTGGTGACCCCGCGTTTGGCGGCGGGGAGATATTCGTTCACATCCACCCCCATCGAACCGGCAATGGTGCCGCCGGCGGCATTGATGCGGTCAACCTCGTCCTTGGGCACGCTGGAGCTGCCATGCATCACGAGCGGAAATCCCGGCAGGCGGGCCTTGATCTTGTCGAGCACGTCGAAATGCAGCGACTGCCGGCCCTTGAATTTGAACGCGCCATGGCTCGTGCCGATGGCGCACGCGAGCGAATCACAGCCGGTCTGTTTGACGAAGTCTTCCGCCTCGGCGGGATCGGTGAGGCACGCATTGCCTTCCTCCACCTTGATGTCCTCCTCGACACCCCCGAGCATGCCGAGCTCGGCCTCAACTGAAATGCCCTTCTTATGCGCGGCCTCGACGACCCGTTTGGTGATCGCAACATTCTCGTCGAAGGGATCGTGCGAAGCGTCGATCATCACGGAGCTGAAGAAACCTGAATTGATGCAATCGTAGCAGGTCTCCTCGTCACCATGGTCAAGATGGACGGCGAAGATGACCTCGGGAAAGATCACGGCGGCGGCGCGGATGATGGCCTCCAACAT
>CAIXIZ010000476.1 GCA_903919625.1 uncultured Verrucomicrobiota bacterium | reverse complement strand
CGTCGGGGTCGCCTTTGTGCCGGCGGGCGGCCGGCGGGTCGGCGGCTTTGTGCCGCCGGATGGGCTGCCCGAAGCAACCAAAGCGGCGTTGCTGCAGCGGGTGGCCGACGCGTTTCAGGGAAGGGATTATATCGAGCACATCGAGATCGTGCCCACGTCCTACCTGCGTCCCGGCGGCGGATTCGAGAATCTTGACCAGGTGCGCAATCTGCTCGGGGTGGATGTCATCGCGCTGGTCGCCTATGACCAGATGCAGTTCACGGACGAAAATGTTCTGTCCCTGACCTATTGGACCATTGTCGGAGCCTATCTGTTCCACGGCAATAAAAACGACACCCAGACTTTGCTGGAGGCGGCCGTCTACGACATACCAAGCCGGCACCTGCTCTTTCGCGCGCCGGGATCGAGCGGCGTGCAAGGCCATGCCGCCGCCGTCTATGTGCCCGAAGAATTGCGCACCGACAGCGCCAAGGGCTTTGACCTCGCGACGACAGAATTGATCACCAATTTGAAACAGCAGCTCGAAGACTTTCGCGAACGGGTGAAGCAATCGCCTGCCACGGTGGCTCAGATTGAGCACCGGCCCGGCTATACTGGCGCCGGCGAGTTTGGGGGCGGATTCTGCCTCCTGTTCGGGCTGCTGGCGCTGGTGCGGCAACCGTGGCGAAAACGCTGAGTCCCATGGCGGAGACCAGCCCCCGGCGACCGGTGCCATGGGTGACGCTCTTGATCGCGGCGCTCGCGATCTTCCTTTCTTTCCAGCCGGCCATGGCGGACCGGCTGCCCTATGTGCGCGAACGCGTGCTGGCCGGCGAATGGTGGCGGATGTGGTCGGCGCATTTGGTGCATTTTGGCCCCGGTCACCTCGGCTGGAACCTGTTGGTGTTCGTTCCGGCATCAGCCTGGGCCGAGCGGCTTGCGCCTGGGCGGACGCGGCTGTTGCTGGCGTTGGCACCGGGGTTTATTGGCCTGGCTCTGGTGGCGTTTGATCCGACGCTCACCCGCTATGCCGGGCTGTCCGGTTTGGCGGCCAGTGCGCTGGCCTTGCTGGCGTTCTTGCACCTGCGGGCGCGTGATGCGGACCGCTGGTTCTGGGGCGGTGTCCTCGGCCTGTTGCTGGTGAAAATTGCGGCCGAGGCGGTTCTCGGCCAAGCGCTGTTTGCGCACTTTGCCACGGGGGAAATTCAGCCCGTGCCGCTCGCCCATCTGGCCGGGATCGCGGCCGCTGCCATTGCGGGGTGGGGGCGGCAGCGTGGCTAGGGCACTTTCAATCAAGGAGGGAACGGCTTTTGGGGCCGTACGCCTTCCTGCATTTCACACCGGAAAAGTGTAACCTATTAGGTTACACTTTTCCGGTGCTGTGGCCCGCAACGGCTGCAGTTTCAATTTAAACCGCTCTAGCCCCTTGATCGCCAACGGCGGGCTGGCTCTTTCGGTTCAGACGGAACCCACCGCCAGCTGGCCGCAGCCGGCGGCGATGTCGATGCCGCGCCGCTGGCGCACGGTGCTGGGCAAAGAAAATTCCTCGGCGAGAATTTTTTGAAATCTTTTCGCCGCCTCGCTCCGCGTGGGCGTCCCCGCATAGCCGGCGGTTGGGTTGAGGGGGATCAGGTTGATTTGCGCCGGCAGGCCGTGGAGCAGATTGCCGACGGCTCGGGCGTGTTCGGCGGAGTCATTTTTGCCCTCAATGAGAGTCCACTCGTAGAAAATGCGGCGCCCCGTCTGGTGGGAATAGGTGCGGCACGCGGCCATCAGTTCGTCGAGGGGCCATTTTTTGGCGGCAGGCACGAGTGCCGCGCGTTCCGTCTGCGTGGCCGCATGCAAAGAAACGGCGAGGTGGCATGGGCGTTTCTCCTCCGCGAGGCGCAGGATGCCGGGCACCACGCCGACGGTGCTGAGCGTGATGCGCTCGGCGCCGAGCGCGAGGCCGTTGGGGTCGCGGAGGATGTCGATGGCGTGCATCACGGCGTCATAGTTGTGCAACGGCTCCCCCATGCCCATGAGCACCACATTCCGCAGCCTCGCGCCAGTGTCACTTAATCCGTGACACTGGCCGGGGGGAGGGTGGCGCAGGGCGCGGGCGACATGCACGGCCTGGGCGACAATTTCGCCGGGCGTGAGGTGGCGCGTGTAGCCCATCTGGCCGGTCGCGCAAAACACGCAGCCCATTGCGCAACCCACCTGGCTCGACACGCAGGCGGTCACGCGGCCGGTAAAACGCATCAGGACGGTCTCGATGCGTTCGCCGTCGGGGAGCGCCAGCAGGTATTTGCGCGTGAAACCGTCGGCGGAGTCGGTGGCCAATGCGACCGGCAGCGGGTCGAGGCGGGTGTCAGTCTCAAGCCGGGTGCGCACCTTGACCGGCAGCTCCGGCATGGCGGCAAATGATCCGGCCAAGCCGAGGTAGAGGTAGCTCCACAGCCGTGCCGCATGCACCGGACTGAAACCCCAGCGTACGAGCAGCAGGCGCAGTTCTTCGCGAGTGAGGCCATGGAGATGGGTGGAGGATGTGGCCATGCGGCTAGGGGTGAGGAAGCGCAGATGTCCTGCCTTGTCGAGAGTTGCACCTGGGTTTTGATTTTTCAAAAGGCTTGCGGCAGCACCCACTCATGGCACGATGGGTTGAGCCCCTTTGCCATGGTCAAATCCCCGCGTTTTGTCATTGTGCTCCTGATCGCACTCCTGCTGGCCCTTTATTTTTCCAGGACACCGTTTCTCGTGACCAAGGACGGTTTTACGAATGTGACGGGATCAAAAATCCAAAAGGCCCTGCTGTTTGGGGTGGTCCCGGTTTATTCATCATTCAAGGAAAGCCCGCTGATGGAATGGTGTCAGACGCACAATGTGCCGGTACATGAGAAAACCATATTTTGGTCGGTTCAGGGCTATGGAGTACTGGGTCATAATTACGGTGACGGCGGGCTGCCCGACATTATGAGGGTTGGCTACCAGGTGCAGGCCATTTATCTGACCCAGGAGACTGAAGCCACCATCCGCCAGTTTGTCACCAAAATGGAAGAGGCTGATCATGCTACACAGAAAACGATCGTGGAGACGGCCTTTGCCCGCGCCAAGGTCACCGCGATTCCACGCATCACCCCACCATGAAAATCATCCTCCCTGGCGGCACCGGACAGATTGGGCGGATGCTGGCGCGGGCGTTTGCCCAGGATGGCCATGAGGTGGTCGTCCTTAGCCGTAGCCCGGTCACCGATCCGGCCTTTCGGGCGGTCGCCTGGGATGCGCGTTCGTTGGGCGGCTGGACGGCAGAGCTGGAGGGCGCGGACGCGGTCATCAATCTTGCCGGTCGCAGCGTAAACTGCCGCTACACCCCCGCCAACCGGCGTCTCATCACGGAGTCCCGGGTGGATTCGACGCGAGCGGTCGGGCTGGCCATCCGGCAGGCGGTGCGTCCGCCACGGGTGTGGCTGCAGTCGTCCACGGCGACCATTTACGCGCACCGTTACGATGCGCCCAACGACGAGCTCACCGGCCGGATGGGCGATGCCACGACCGACACTCCCGACACCTGGCAGTTCAGTCTTGGCGTGGCGAAGGCCTGGGAGCAGGCCGCCGCCGAGGGCGGGCCGTTACCGCACACGCGCCAGGTGCTGCTGCGCACGTCCATTGTGATGAGCCCCGATGCCGGCGGGGCGTTCGAAGTCCTGCTTGGTTTGGTGCGGCACGGGCTGGGCGGACGCGCCGGGGACGGACGGCAATACGTCTCGTGGATTCACGAGCATGATTTTGTGGGTGCAGTCCGCCGGATCATCGCTCGCGACACGCTGGCCGGGCCGGTCAATCTGGCGGCGCCATGCCCGCTGCCCAATGCGGACTTCATGCGCGCACTGCGGGAGGCCTGGGGCAGGCGGCTGGGGTTGCCTGCCGCCGGGCTGGTATTGGAGATGGGGGCCTGGTTGATGCGAACGGAGACCGAGCTGATCCTGAAAAGCCGGCGGGTTGTGCCCACCCGGCTGCTGCAGGACGGATACAAGTTTGAGTTTCCCGACTGGCCGCTGGCCGCACGGGAGCTGTGCGGGCGCTGGCGGGCGACACCAGCCCGCCGATAGGCGAGGGGTTCACGCCGCGCCGCCACTGGCGCCGGCGGACTCGGGCTTGAAGGTGGCCCGGAGCGAGGCGTTCAGGTAGTCGCGGTTCAGGCGGGCGATGAAGTCGTGCGTGATGAGCTTCGGGCAGGCGGCGCTGCACTCATATTGGTTCGTGCAGTTGCCGAAACCGAGCGAATCCATGGTGGCGACCATGGCGAGCACGTGCTGGTCGCGCTCCGCCTGGCCCTGGGGCAGCAGGCCGAGGTGCGAAACCTTGGCCGCGACGAACAGCATGGCGCTCGCGTTTTTGCAGGCGGCGACGCACGCTCCACAGCCGATGCACTGGGCTGCATCCATGGCCAAATCGGCGTTGTCCTTGGGCACCGGTATGGAATTGGCGTCGGGCGCGCTGCCCGTTCTCACGCTGATGAATCCTCCCTTTTGCTGGATGCGATCAAACGCCTTTCGGTCGACCACCAGGTCCTTGATCAAGGGAAACGCCCGGGCACGAAACGGCTCGATGACAATCTGATCCCCTTCCTTGAAGCTCCGCATGTAGGTCTGGCAGGTGGCGACACCTTTGTGCGGACCATGCGGCTTTCCATCGATTACCAGCGAGCAGGTGCCACAGATGCCTTCACGGCAGTCGTGGTCAAAGGCAATCGGGTCCTCGGATTTGGATGCCAGTGATTCGTTCACCACATCCAACAT
>CAIXIZ010000475.1 GCA_903919625.1 uncultured Verrucomicrobiota bacterium | reverse complement strand
TGCGGACGCGCCCGCCCGGTGCGGAGGCACCAGTCCTCTACAATGCCGTAGCCCGGCACCGGCCGGCCCTTGAGCCACACCTCACCGACAATGTGCCGCCAGAGCGCCACCACGCAGTCGTCCCGCCCCTTGAACTGCGTCCACTGCTCGGCGACCCAGCGTGCAAACTCCGGCGGCAGCGCGCCCTGCGCGCCCCGGTAGTTCCGCAGCAGACAGCGCCAGTCGCCCGGCAGGTAGATCGGCCCGGTCTTGAGAAAATCGCCCGGCTTGTGGCCTCCGTCACGCCACGCCCAGTAGAGGCGCAGCAACGACTTCGCGCTCCAGCCCCAGCCCAGATGATGGTGCCGCAACGCGAGACGCTGCGCCGCCGCGTGCAGATTGTCGGCCGTGTGCAGCTCCGCAAAACACCGCAGCAGCAGACGCACCCGTGCGCGCTCCTTCTCCGGCAGGTTGCGCCACTCTTCGATGTCCTCGCTTGGGATTGAAGGGACAAGCGCAGGCCCCGACTCCAGCGCGGTGCCGGGGGCTTTGGGCTGGGATTGGCCTTGGGAAAAAAGACTCATGAGGCGGTCTCCTTGGCCTGGGCGCGCAGGGCTTTGGCGTGCGCCTCCAGCGCGTCGGCCATGCGCATGAGCTGGTCGCGCGTCGCGTGGGTTTTGAACTCCGGGCTCTCCAGCAGTGTGTCGAGCACCGTCAGCGCGCCCTTCAGGTCTTCAAAAAACGTGAGCTGCGCCGGGTCGTCGGCCTGCTGCTTTGGCTTGATCTGGTGCGCCACCGTATCCGCCAGCTCCTCGGTGTTGGCGGCCTCCTCGGCCCGCCGGAAGTCCTGAAGCATCCGGCGCAGCGAGCGCCCGGCTACGAACCGATCAATCGCGTCCAGCACCGCCAGACGCTTGTCCTGCGGGAGGCTGTCCAGCGCGAGCACCTCGGCTGGCGTTACCGCTGGCGGTGTCACCGCCGCGTCCTTGGCCTCGGGCTGAAACCGGCCCTGTTCCAGATCCGCAAGGAAATGACGCGCCAGCGCGGCATAGGTGCGCAGCGAGCGCAATGTGAGCTCGGGCCGGAGCCCAAAGTGGAAGCACGCTTCCACTTTGACCGCCGCCAGCCGGGCAAACTGTTCGCACCACGGCCGCCAGCCGCCGTGCGCGATGGTCTGCTGCTTGGCGAGGAGCAGCGTGCCCACCCGCACTGCCGCCACCTGAAAAGAGGTTCGCGCCGTCTCCGCGTGTTCCAGCGCGTCGAGCATCTGGTCCTCGGTGAGGCCTGCGCCGGCCTGCCTCAGCTCGGCCAGCAGCTCGGCGCTGGGCTGCCCGGCCATGGGGATGGTTGGCTCCGTCAAGGGCGGCTTAAGGGCGGCTTTAGGCATGGTTAAGCTGGGGTTTGGCCGGTGCCCGACGGCGGCGGCGGCCGGCCCATGCGGCGAAATTGGCTTGAGTGTTGGGGCGCATGGCGCGTTGCTTATCCCCACCGATATGGCCTGCGGCCATATCTAGCAATGAAAATAATTGGCAAAGAACATGGCAAGGCCGGAGCCCTGTTTCGGGCGACCCGCGACCTGCTGCGCTGCACCCAGCGGGAGCTGGGGCAGCACCTGCTGCTCTCGCAAAACTACATCGCCCAGATCGAGTGCGGCGCGAAGCAGCCGTCCCCGCGCATCCTCCGTGACTTGGAGGCCCTGCGGGCGCGGTTATTGCCAAAAGGAGTGTCCGGGGCCGGCGTGGCAGGCGGCCCCTCCGCCGCGCCCACGCGGGTTGGCTGCCATGCCGCGCTCGACCGGGTTCTCGATGAATATGAACCCCAGCCCGGCGGCCTTGGCTACGTCGCCGTCATGCTGCAAAAAACTTTTCCGCCCAAAAGCGGGTGACGAGTTCCGCCACGAAACCATAGGCTATTGCACTTACCCGCGCATCGAAGGCGACCCGCGCTTCATGAGCCCGGACGCCGTCGCGGCGGTGGTCGCCGAGGCCGCCCGCCTCGGCGCGGCCCTCTCGTTCAAAGACAGCCTCATTCCTCCAGCTGGCCTTCGCCGGCTGGCCAGCCTCGTCGCCGGTCAGGTGCGTTGGAGCGCCTGCACCAAGCTTCATCTGATGCTGACCCCGGACACCATGCGTGAGCTGGCCGCTGGCGGCTGTAACACCCTGGAGATCGGTTTGGAAACCCTCTCCCCCGATGGCCAGACCCTTATCCACAAGCCGCAGTCGCCAGAACTGTTCCTGCGCTTCCTGGACGCCGCCGAGGCGGCCGGCATCGCCGTGGTGGTGAATTACATCACCGGCCTGCCCCGCATCGATGCGGCTGAGGAGGAGCACTGGCACGCCTTCGCACGGCATGAGCTGCGCAAACGACCCGGCTTGGTAGCTAAGATCGAGCACAACGGCTTCCAGCTCGAACGCCTGTCCCCCATGGGCCGCGACCCCGCCAAATTCGGCCTCAAGATCGTCCAGTCCTGGCCTTGGGCCACGGTGCTGGACTATGAAATTCTCCCCGCGCTTGGCTCAAAAGCCGCACCCTGCTCTCCCTGATTTAGAAAGAATCGGCGAACCTTATATTCCTCCATCTGCACCGCCGTTAGCCTTTCATTCAGGATTCGCATTTCACGTGGATTGATGAGAGGATTTTCATGGGCGATGAAATCCACCATCAGGTCACCGGGAATCTCTTGCATGAGTTTCCAGAGCGGCGTGATCTCGGGGTTATCGGCATCGATCCACACGTTGGGAGCCACCGTGAGATTGCTGTCACTGCGTGTTTTCATGGGATTAACGTAGTTTGAGTCCGAAACAAAGGTCGTGTATTTCGGCCTCACTCCTTTTCCCGGTTGATGCTGATTGGGCAATCACCCGCAAGGTAGCGTCCTCGGTTACGATGAACTGGACTGAGATTCGGTCGAGCGCGCGAAAGTCCCTGACAGTCGGATCGGTCGTGATCAGCAGGCAGTCGGCCAGATTGCTCAACGTCCGATCCCCTTTGCTCCTGTGCTCTGCGATTTGAAGCCTCGCAACGCCGTCACGCGGATCAACGCAGTAGAAAGTGAACTTTTGGCTCTCGCTCGGCACCAGAGGACGGTCGCCCGGCAGGACTGTGAACAAGGTGCCATCCGACAGCGCCACCCCCACATCCTTTACGTTGTAGGGCATCCAATTTTCGGCCGCCACAATCGCCGCACCGCGTGCTATGGCTGCATCCGGCTCGTTGGCGACTGCCACACGAGCGCCGAAAATTCGCTCCATCATGGCGCGCACCGCCGGAATATTGGATGATCCGCCAACCAAGAGCACGTGATCAATGAGACCCGGTGTAAGCCCGGCCTTGGTGAGGCAGCGCTGAACACAGGATTCCGAGGCGTCGATTTCAGGGCGGGCAACCTCTTCGAATTTGCCACGACTCATCGTCTCCTCTAGGTCGTGAAGCTTCCCAAACGCCTCAAATAGGTTGGGGACCTCCACTCGTTCCTCAACCTTTGTACTCAGCGCAATCTTGCAGTTTTCCGCTGCCAGCCTGAATCGGTCTCGGGCATTTCCACGAAGCGGCAAATCGTCCAGTTTCAGGCTGCTTCGCTGTATGAACTTTCGCTCCAGCGCATTCATCACCCGGAGGTCAAATTCATCGCCTGCCCGGTCGGCGATGCCGTCGTGTGCGACCTCATAGACGTGGGTGCCGTCCGTCGAGACCTCGGTGATGCACACATCGAGGGTCCCGCCGCCCCAATCAAAGACGATCGTTCGCTTCCCTGCGACGCCGTCGAGCTTGGTGGTCGGGTCATAAAAGTGGCTGACCATCGCCGCGAATGGCTCGTGCAAAAAGCATTTGAGCGTTAGTCCTGCACGTTGCATGGCACGTCGGATTTCACGCCGTTGCAGACCGCGATAATCTACCGGCACCGTCACGACACAGTCGGTCATTGCCAGATTGGACTGCTGCAACGTCTCATGCTGCTGCGCTTGTTCACGGAGGTGCCGGAAAATTTCACTGGCCACTTCCCAAGCCGGCTTTCTTTGGCCGCCCACCAGCTCGATTTCCTGGTTTCGTCCGAGTTTGCGCTTCACCGAAGATACGAAAGCATGTCCCATGTTCATTGTATTGCTGCCAATATTTTGGCGGGCTTCTCGGCCCACGATTGGTGTGGCATGCGGGCCATACCACACGACCGAAGGGTGCGGTCGCTTGCCGGCCGGGGCTTTGTCCCAAAACGCGACAGGGCGCCCCTCCCCGAGGAGCGCGCTGCCCCACGCGCAGACCAAGGAGTTGGTGGTTCCGAAATCAATACCGAATGAGAGGGTGTTCATTTTAGAAACCGGGAGTTGTCGTCGAGGAAAGCGATCATCTCGTCACAGAGCCGGGCGATTTTATCGCGGGCGGGCTCGGGGCGATCCGTGTATAGCTTCACGTTTTGGATTCGTTCCCGCAGATGGGCCCGGATCCCGGCTCGTTGCGCGTTGAGTTCGTCCCCTAGCTTCGCGTCGGCGACGCCCCTAGAGATGCGAATTTGATCTTGGAGGGTTTTCACTTCTCTGGCAGCGGCTTCCGCGCGGCTTCGCTCGGCCGTGGTTTCGGTACGTGCATCCCCAATCACGGCTTCCAGTTTGGCGACTTCATTTTTGGCCGACTCAAGGAGTCGGTCCAGTGTTTCGATTTGTTTTGCCGATGCGGCAAACTTCTCCGTTCTGCCCCCTTGTATCTTAGAGATCGG
>CAIXIZ010000474.1 GCA_903919625.1 uncultured Verrucomicrobiota bacterium | reverse complement strand
GGGTCGGCCCGCGCCATCGCGTGGATCATGACATCAGTCTGCTGGTGCCCGAAATCTGGTGCCGCATGACGCCGGCCGAACGTGAACCGTCCTATCTCATTGCCGAGGGGCACCTCGAACGCTGTGCGGACTTCGAATTCGACGGCCGCAAGGTTCTGGCCAGCCGGCTGGGCTGGCGCATCACCGCGCGATTCGTGCAAACTTTCTGCGGACGGGTGCTGGGCAATCCCAGCACGGTTTTTGATGAGGAATTTCTCCAGCCGGAAAAGCAGGATCTGGCGGTCTTTGCCGACGGCATGGACAACATTGTCTCCACCATGCGCGCCGCCGCGGAATGTTATTTTGCCGATAATTCGGTGGCCCAGGCGGTTCCGCCCCTGCAGGCGCTTCTGCACATCATGCGGCATGGCCAGTGGGAAGGTCGCGATGCCTCCGATCCGGTGTTCCGCGCCCTCTTCACGCGCGAGACGCTGCTGGCAAGCGATTGGTATCGGGCCCGGCTGGAGGCGCAGCAGCGCCGCGACACCCGCCATTGGCAGGTCCAGGCGCAGTATCTGGAAAAATTCATCGCCCGGCCCAACTACGCCGATGTGGCGGCCAAACTCGGCATCCGTGACCGCCTCCTCTACACGTTTGCTGCGGCGAAGGACGCCGCCACCCCTGACTACCTGAACCGCCTGACCGGCACCCTCGGCCTTGACCCTGCCTTGGTCGCGCCCTGAGCCGTAACCCGGCTCGGGTGAGTCGGGAGGATCGTGCGTCATCCTATTTTGCAAGAATCTCCCCTTCCGCCATGACCACTCCGCTCGTCCAACCCTACCTTTTCTTCGGCGGCCGCTGCGAAGAGGCTCTCGAATTTTACCGCACCGCTTTCGGCGCACAGGTGGACTTTTTGATGCGCTATAAGGAAAGCCCGGAGCCGCCGGTTTCCGGCCAGCTCCCGCCCGGCTGGGAAAACAAAGTGATGCACACCAGCTTTCGCGTTGGCGGCACCACTCTGATGGCCACCGATGGCGACAAGGAGGGCCAGAAATTTGCAGGGTTCTCGCTCTCGCTTGCCTTGCCGACCACCGCCGAGGCAGAACGAGCATTCACTGCGCTTGCCGCCGGCGGTCAGGTCATGTTGCCGCTGACGAAAACGTTCTGGTCTCCTTGCTTCGGCATGCTTACGGACAAATTTGGCATCGGTTGGATGGTCAGCGTGGTGGCCTGAAATTAATCAACACCCGCTTGATACCAGCGTCTCTTTAGATCTATCTGATCGATCGATAGCCCAGGGCAGGACTGATCGCGGGCGCGTCGCGGTTCTGCTTTAGGCCAGGTCGCTAACCTGGCTGCCACGTCCCCGACGTGGCCTACATCGCGCCCGTTGGCAGCGTCAATCCCATGTGCTCGCGGCAAAACGCGTTGATATCGTCCGTGAGTGGCGCGTGAAATATCCTTGGGGCCCCGGCCGCCGTCAGGTCGATCGAGGAGCAATGCAGGGCTTGGCGGGAGAGCAGCAGCTTGGCGGCGAGCGCCTCAGTCCAGCCGTGATCGATAAACTCGAGGTAGCAACGCGGGTTGGGACCGTAGATTTTGTCCCCGACGACAGAGTGGCCGAGCCATTGGGCGTGGGCGCGGATCTGGTGCTTGCGGCCCGTTTCCGGCAGCACTTTGGCAAAAGTAAAGCCCCCACCCCACCCCATCGGCTCGAAACGCGTGATGGCAGGTTTCCCATCGGCCCGCACACAGGTTTTGATGAAGACCGGGGTGGAAATGTCATCGCCCAGGGGCTGATCTACGGTGACGGGCTCGCGCAATTCACCGGTGAGAATGGCCAGATAGCTCTTGGCGACACGCCGGGACTGCATGGCACGCTGCAGCCGGCTGGCGGTCGCCGAGTCCTTGGCGAGCACCACCACCCCGCTGGTTTCGCGGTCGAGCCGAAAGATCAGATGCATGGTCGGCAGTCCGGTATGCTCGCGCAACGCGCCGACGAGGCTCGACCACGGGCCGGCCTTCGAGGGATGGCAGACGACATCCCCGGGTTTGTTGACGACCAGCAGGTGTTCGTCCTCGTGCAGAATCCAGCCGGCAATTTCGGCCGGTGCGATCATCCGCACCGGCCCGATGCGGGTGCGGCGCGGCCAAGCGCAGGCGCGGATGGGATAATCGGCCGCGGCGGCCGACCCCGGACCGGTGGCAGCAGGGTCGCTCACGAAGG
>CAIXIZ010000473.1 GCA_903919625.1 uncultured Verrucomicrobiota bacterium | reverse complement strand
TCCCATCCTGCTCAAGCCGAGCGGGGGCAATGTGGCCCAGCTCATCGTGCTCGGCGAGGCGCGGGCCCAGCTCGAAGGCCGCGCCTATTACGATAATTTTTCGGAGCTCTGGCAGACCGTCGCCGACACGCTCGACGGCTGGAAAAGCCGCTGCGACGTGCTGGTGCTCGAAGGCGCGGGCAGCCCCGTGGAGCTTAACCTGATGGAGCGCGACCTCGTGAACCTGCGGCCCATCCGGCATCTCGACGGGCGCTGGTTGCTCGTGGGGGATATCGACCGCGGTGGCATCTATGCGCAGCTCGCCGACACCTGGGCACTGCTGCCCGCCGCAGATCGCGCGCGCGGGCTCGGCGCGATCGTCAACCGTTTCCGGGGCGACCTGAGCCTGTTTCCTGACCCGCAGCAATGGCTCGCGCCGCACGCGCCGGGGCTCGACGTGCTCGGCACCGTGCCGTTCCGCCCGGACCTTCAGCCCGAGGAGGAGGACGGCCTCACCGCCAGCGACGAGGATCGCGGCACCGGCGAGACCATCGCGTGGGTGCGCTACCCGCGCGCGGCGAACCTCACCGACTGCCAGCCCTGGTGGGACGATGCGGGCGTGCGCGTGCGCTGGACCGCCGATCCCACCGTGCTCGCACAGGCACGCATGATTGTTCTCCCCGGCACCAAGAACACCATCGGCGACCTGCGCTGGCTGCGCGAACGCGGGCTCGACCAGGCAATCCGGGCGGCGGCACTGCGCGGCGCGCTCATCATCGGGGTGTGCGGCGGCTACCAGATGCTCGGTGAACGGCTGAGCGATCCGTCCGGTGTGGCCGGCGATGCCGGCGACGAGCCCGGGCTTGGTCTGCTGCCCGTCGCGACCGAGTTTTACGCCAAAAAGATCGTGCGCCAGGTCACCGCCGAGTGTGCCGGACAACGTTGGGAGGCGTATGAAATCCACATGGGCCGCAGCACACCGACCGCACCGGCGGCGGAGTTGCAGACCGTATGGGATGCCGGCGTGCCGCGCGCCGAAGGCACGCGTGTCGGCCAAGTGTGGGGCACGTATCTGCACGGCTGGTTTGAGTCACCGCAGTTGCGGGCCCAGGTAACGGCAGCCGCCGGCATCGCCGCCCATCGGCCGTATGCACAGGCCTGGAGTGAAAAGCGCCAGGCGGTTTATGCCGCGATGGCCGACCATGTGGTTGAGCACGTCAATTTGGACCCCGTGCGGCGGTATCTGGAGCTGTGAGGTGCAGGCGGATAAAGGTGGAGCGCGTTGTCCCTAACGCGCTGCGCCGAGCCAACCGGTTGGGACAACCGGTTCCACCCACGGCTTTCGCGTGAGGAATGCAAAAGTGAGATATCGCACAGTGTCCATGGTTCTGCTCGCAACAGCCGGACCGACGTGAAGCCCACCCACCCTGCCCTGCCGTGGCTCGACACTTTCGGAGATTGCAGGCGGCATTGTGTACTGCAATCAGTTGAGGATGAGCAACTGTCCCTGCGGTTCCGGCCTCGCCTTCGACGCGTGCTGCGGTCCGATCCTCGCCGGCTCCCCGGCGACGACGGCCGAGGCGCTGATGCGTTCGCGCTATTCCGCCTATGTGATGCGCGCCTACGCACACCTCGGCAGCTCCCTCTCTGCCGAACAGCGGAAGGATTTTTCCGCCGACGACGCGAAGTGCTGGGCCGAGGGCTCCGAGTGGCTCGGCCTCACGGTTCACCAGACCGAAAAGGGCGGCCCCGCCGACACGACCGGACTGGTCGATTTCACCGCCCGTTTCAAAACCGAGGGCAAGGAACAGGAACACCGCGAGGTCGCGGTGTTCAACCGGGAGGACGGACGGTGGGTGTATGCGGGGCAGGCCAACGGCCCCGGCAAGACCATCCGCCGGGAAGCCCCCAAGCTCGGCCGCAACGATCCCTGCGCCTGTGGCAGTGGCAAAAAATTCAAAAAATGCTGCGGGGCCGCCGCCTGAGGATCCCCCATCCCAGGCTGCATCACACAAACACTTCCGGCGGCGTACGCGCAAAGAAGTCTTCCATGTAGGCGGTGGTCGCCTTGCCTTCCACGAAGACGGGATCGGCCATGATGGCCTTGTGCAAGGGGATGGTGGTCTTGATGCCGCGGATGAGATACTCGCCCAAGGCCCGGTGCGCCCGATGCAGGGCGGTTTTGCGGTCGGGGGCGAAGCAGATCAGCTTGCCGATCATCGAATCGTAATACGGAGGAATGGTGTAGCCGGAATACGCGTGCGAATCCACGCGGACCCCCAGCCCGCCGGGCGGATAGTAGAGGCCAATCGTGCCGGGCGATGGGGCAAAGTTGCGCGCCGGATCCTCGGCGTTGATCCGGCACTCGATCGCATGGCCTTTGGTGACCACATCGCCCTGGCCGAAGGACAGCTTTTCGCCGTTCGCGATATGAATCTGCTCCTTCACGAGGTCCTTGCCGGTGACCTCCTCGGTCACCGGGTGCTCCACCTGGATGCGGGTGTTCATCTCGATGAAGTAAAAGTTGCCTTTGGCATCGACGAGAAACTCGATCGTGCCGGCATTCTCGTAGGCGGCGGCGGTGGCGGCCCGGACGGCCGCCTTGCCCATGGCCTTGCGCAGCGAAGGGGTGAGAAAGGGCGAAGGCGACTCCTCGATGAGCTTCTGGTGCCGGCGCTGGACCGAACAGTCCCGCTCGCCCAGATGGATGATGTGGCCATGGGCATCGGCCAGGATCTGAAACTCGATATGACGGGGCTTCTCGATGTATTTCTCGATGTAGACCGCGCCATTGCCAAACGCCTTTTCGGCCTCGTTGCGGGCGACGTGGAATTCCTTGGCAAACGAAATGTCGTTGTGGGCGATGCGCATGCCCCGTCCACCACCGCCGGCGACAGCCTTGATGATGACGGGGTAACCGGCCTTGCGGGCAAACTTGATGGCCTCAATTTCATTGTCCACCGGACCGTCGGAGCCGGGGACAATGGGCACCCCGGCCTTGCGGACCGTCTCTTTGGCCACCGATTTGTTGCCCATCATCTCAATGGACTTGGACTTGGGGCCGATGAACTTGATGTTACACTTCTCGCATTGCTCGGCAAACCGGGCGTTTTCGGAAAGAAAACCGTAGCCGGGGTGAATGGCGTCCACATCGGCGATCTCGGCTGCGGCGATGATCCGGTCGGCTTTCAGGTAGCTGTCGGCGCTGCGCGGGCCGCCGATGCAGATGGCCTCGTCGGCCAGCTGGACGTGCAATGACTGGACGTCGGCTTCCGAATATACCGCCAGGGTTTTGATGCCGAGCTCGCGGCAGGCACGGATAATGCGCAGGGCAATTTCGCCGCGGTTGGCAATCAGGACTTTTTGGATCATCAGTTAAACAGGTCAAATGGGACGCGAACCGGGGTTGTTTTCCACTCCGCCACCCTTCCCGGCCAGGTCAGGCCGAACAGGCAAAAGCAGCGCCGGGGGAACAGGGGCGGGAGGCATCAGCCTTGTCTGATTTTGAACAGGCGCTGGCCGTATTCGACGGCCTGGCCGCTTTCAACGAGTGTCTCGACAATGATCCCCTTGGTCTCAGCCTGAATCTCGTTCATGATCTTCATCGCCTCGATGATGCAGACCACCGTGTTCTCCGCCACCTTGGCCCCTGGCTCAACGAACGGTTTGCTCTCAGGTGAGGGCGAACGGTAGAAAGTGCCGACCATCGGTGACTTGATATAGGTGATGCCTGGCTCATCTTCGGCCGGTACCACCGCAACCAAAGGATTGGCCGGGGGGGCGACCGGGGCAACTGCCGGCGCGATAGAGACGGGGGCCGCCACGACCGGTTCCACAGCAAAAGGGAAAGGGGAGGCCGAACCCCGGCTGCTGCTCACCACTGGCAGTCCATTGGTGCCACGGCGGATTTTCAGCTTAAATCCCTCTTCTTCGACAGCGAACTCCGTCAGTTCGGAACGTCGCATGAGTTCAATGATTTGTTTGATCTGTTTTAGGTCCAATGGAAGCCTCGGTTAAGTTGAAGAACGCGACGTTAGAGCCGATTCTTTGCCAAGCGTTCAAAAGAAAAATTGGTAAAAGTGCAAGAAAATCATTTTTTGGTCAAAATAATGGCGAAAATTGGCCAAAAATGATTTTTTTATGGTAAAAATCAGGGCAAAATGGCCCTATTTTGACCCAGTTTATATCATTTATTTACGCCTGACTGTCCATATTTTACCAATAATTGGTAGTTCAGTTAAAATATCGGCAAATGTGCTATTTGTGGGTGAAAAGGGTGATGCCAGCCCGAAAATTGCCAAAAAAAGCACCGGTGGACCGAATCGAATAGTCAAAACCAAAAATGTCGAAATATGGAACAAAATCAGCAAAAATGACCATATTTTTATCAAATTTGGTCTAAAAATAGACCAAAATGAGAAAAATTGAAGGTAGATGGCTCCTAGCATGAGAGGCCAGCTTACCCATGTATGATCAACCAACCAAAGGCCGATGGGGCTGGATACCCCGGATTCGAGCAGCCGTTGTGAAATGTGCAGCGCCATTGCCTGAGGGTGGAAGACCGTGACTTCACCCAGGGATACTTGATAGAGAGCACCAGCCACCTTTCCCAGTCCAGACATGCTGTAAGTGAGCAAAGCCAATGCATATGCCGTCCAAAATACGTTGAGAAAATCCTGACGCTGCCGACGTGTTGGGTTCGGATCCACCAGATTGGGCAGAAACACCAGCACAATGGAGGTGAGCACCCAGAGGTGCATGCCGTGGCCGATTTTCCCGGCGGAATAATTAAGTGCCGTGAACTCGAACAGCCCCAAGGCCGCCAAACCCCGGCACCAACGCCGGCCTGGCGCGTATACTGACGCTAGTGCTCCTGTCAGATGCATTGCCGTCACCATCCAGGCCCCTGCGGTCATCCCGGTCGCCCGAACCCAGCCCACCGGCCAGAGCAGTCCGGATTCGCTCAATCCCGCCATTTCGGCCCCGCTCGATATCCCGGTGAAGGCGAAATAAAGCAGCCCGGCGTAATAAGCCCGCACGAGAATCCGTGCTTCGGTATAAGCGCGTGCCTGACGCGCCAGGGTATCGGGTTGCATTTGACCGGAACCGGCCAGCCATCTGCGCCAGGGTCGCCACCAAGGATTGCTCATGGTGCGCCAGTTTTGAATTCGCGCACAACCTGGGTCCGCATTGGCCCGCCATGCAAACGCTCAATTGGGTCGTAGGTGATCTCGACCAACCGGTAGCGGCTGTCCTGATCGTGCAGGATGTTGTGCTCCAACTCCATCCGGATTTTTTTCACAAGGGTCTCATTCCCCGTTGCCACCGCCTTGGCCAGGTCTGCCGCCAGTACGACCACAAGGGGAGCCTGAGCAGGTGCAACCAGTTCTCGCTCAGCCTCCAATGCCACCGGGGGCTCATAACGCCGCCCCGCATGCTCAACCAACCACACCGCCGGCATCATGTGCGGGCTCGCGGGAGTGAGCGAAAAGAGAAACCAGGAATAGAGGGGGAAAACCTCCTGCCCTGGTGCCAATAACACCGCCAGTCCGCCGGCGAACTGAAGCGCCAGAACGGCGGCAAGCCAGCCTTGTCTCCGTCGGTAGCCAAACCCGCTGGCTCGGCTGTCAGCCAATGAGTGGGCAGCAGATGCAGAAGATTGTCGCAGGCTCGGCACTATGCCGATCATGCCATTTGCAGAAATGAGGCCAATACAAATCTTTGCTTATGGCTTTGCGCCTTTACAAAAAAATTCTTGCGCCACAATGCCAAGAAGACGATACTGCGTCCACCCATGAAAACCCAGAATTCACTACCCCCTGTGAAAAACATCCTCTCAACTCTGTTGGTTGCTGCCATCCTTGTGGCGCTACCTACCGCCTACGCAGCCAAAGGTGGCGGTGGCGGCGGTGGTGATGGCGGCGGCGGCGGTGGCGGCGGCGGCGGTGGCGGTGGCAGTGGTGGCGCTGGCGCTGGCGCTAGCGCTGGCACTGGCGCTGGCAGTAGCAGCAGCAGCAGCAGC
>CAIXIZ010000472.1 GCA_903919625.1 uncultured Verrucomicrobiota bacterium | reverse complement strand
GGCTCGTCGGCGATGATGACCTTGGGCCGCAGCGCGAGCGCGCGGGCGATGGCGATGCGCTGGCGCTGGCCACCGGAAAACTCGTGGGGGTATTTCCGCATCGTCTGCGGGGCGAGACCCACCAGCGTCATCAATTCCGCCACCCGTGCGGGAATCTCCGCCGGCGGACATACCTGGTGGACGCGCAGGGGTTCCGCGAGCGCGGCCTCGACCGTCAGGCGGGGGTTAAGTGAAGCGAAGGGGTCTTGGAAAACCATCTGGAGATCCCGTCGCGCCCGCATGACCTCCGCCGTGCCGGCCAGGGTGAGATTTTTGCCCTCGAGGACGACGGTGCCGCCCGTCGTTGGCACCAACTGCAGGATGGCCCGGGCCAGCGTGGATTTGCCGCAACCCGACTCGCCCACGAGCCCGAGCACCTCGCCGTGCCGAAGGGAGAGCGTGACGCCGTCCACCGCCTTCACCGTGCCCGTCGCGCGCCGGCGGAGAAAGCCGGAGTGGACGGGAAAGTGGGCCCGGAGATCGGTGAGCTGGAGAATGGGATCGGACATCGGTGGCGAGGGAAGTTTTACCACGGATCACACGGATTTACACGGATAGGGGTTGGAAGGATTTTGGCTTGGAGCCTCGCGTTATCATCCGTGTTCATCCGTGAAATCCGTGGTAAAAAAATCAGATTTCCCCCGCCTGGGCGCGGAGGCAGGCGTGGGCGTGGCCGGGGGCAACCTCGCACAGCGCGGGTTTCTCCACCTGGCAGCGGGCGGCGGCGAAGGCGCACCGCGGAGCGAAGGCGCAGCCAGGCGGCGGGCAGGTGAGGTCGGGAGGCAGACCCGGGATGGTAAACAGCTCCGTGCCCTTGGGCTGGAGCGCGGGGATGGAACGCTGGAGCGCGCGGGTGTAGGGATGAAGCGGCGACCGGAAGAGCGTGCGGGTGGTGGCGGTCTCGACGATGCGGCCGGCGTACATGACCTGCACGCGGTCACACAGCCCGGCAACGACCCCGAGGTCGTGGGTGATGAAGATCACCGCCATGCCCAGCTCGCGCTGGAGTTTTTTGATCAGCTCCAGGATCTGCGCCTGCACGGTCACATCGAGGGCGGTGGTCGGCTCGTCGGCAATGAGCAGCTCGGGTTTGGTGATGAGCGCCATCGCAATCATCACCCGCTGCCGCATGCCGCCGGAAAACTCGTGAGGGTGCTGCCGCATCCGGCGCGCGGGCTCGGCGATGCCCACGGCCTCCAGCATGGCGAGGCCGCGGGCGAGCGCATCCCGCCGGGAAATGTCCCCATGGATGAGCAGCGGCTCGATGAGCTGGTCGCCAATCCGCAAGTAGGGGTTGAGCGATGTCATCGGGTCCTGAAAAATCATGCTGATCCGCCGCCCCCTGATGCCGCGTAGCTCACGCGGCGGACAATGCAGCAGGTCGGTGCCGGCAAAAAGCGCCGTGCCGCCATCCAGCCGGCCGGGCGGCGACGGGACGAGACCCAGCAGCGAGAGGCAGGTGACGGATTTGCCGGAGCCCGATTCACCGACGAGTCCGAGCGTCTCGCCACCTTCCAGGGAAAAACTCACGCCATCCACCGCGCGCACCACCCCATGGCGCGTGTGGAAGCTCGTGCGGAGATCCGTGACAGAGAGGAGCGGCATGCTGATTTTGGAATTTGGGTTTTCGATTTTGGATTTCAACGCCGGAGACGGAGTCCGGAATGAAGACAGAAGCGGGGTGCGCGGGGCGGCAATGGCAAAGGGAAGGGGCGGGACGGACTCACCGGGTCCGCTGGCCGTTCCCAGCCTCGGAACGCCCAGATCCCTCCGGCGAACTGACTGGCGCGTGGACCGATATTACGTTTCGCTGCGCCCTCATGAGAATTTTGGAGGCGGCTTCCCAGGTCGGGCGCAACGGCGCGATGATCTATGCTCGGCGGATCATCCCGTTGCTGCGCGCCCGCGGCCATGAAGTGTGGCTGTTGGCACGGCCCGACTCGTGGATCGCGCAGGAAACCGCCGGCGAGGCGCAGCTGGTGCCGACGGATTTCTCCCGCTGGCCGCTGACGGAGCTGCGGCGCGTGGCGGAAATCTGCCAGCGGGAGCGGATCGAGGTCACCCATTCGCATCTCACGCGGGCGGCGGGTTTTTGCGCGTTGCTGCGCGTGCTGCACGGTGTGCCGGGCGTCGCGCATGCCCACTCGCACCAGTTTCAGCTGCACTGGTATTTTCAAAAACTGGCCGTGGCCGTGTCACGCCAGACCCTGCGCCAGCACCGCCGATGGGGCGCGTCGCTCGGGGCGCGGGGCCGGGTGCTGCATAATTTTGTGGATGTGGACAAATTTGCGCCGGCACCGGCCGGGGGCGGCGGGACAGACCCCTTGCGCGCCGCCTGCGGCATTCCGGCCGATGCGCCGGTGGTCCTGCAGGTGGGGGAGATCAGCCCGCGCAAAGGCCAGTTGGACACCCTGCGGGCGGCGGCACAGTTGCGAAAGGGGCGAGGCGGGACGACCCGGTTTGTTTTCATCGGGACCGAGCAATGCAACGACGACTACCGGCGGGCTTTGCAGGAAGCAGGGGCGCGCCCCGAACTGGCGGGGGCGGTGACCTGGCTGGGCCTGCGGGATGACGTGCCCCGGCTGCTGCCCCATGCCGCGGTGGCCATCCTGCCATCGCACCAAGAGCCGTTTGGGCTGGCGGGTCTGGAAGCGATGGCCTGCGGGGTGCCGCTGGTGGCGACAAGCGTCGGCGGGATTCCGGAAGTGGTGGAGCCAGGCATCACCGGACTGCTGGTGCCGGCACGCAATCCCGGGGCGCTGGCGGCGGCGATCGGATCTTTGCTCGATGATCCGGCGCGGCGCGCGGCGATGGGCGCGGCGGCCCGGGCACGGGCCGTGGCGGAATTTGCGCCCGGACCCCATATCGCGCGGTTGGAAGCGCTCCTCGCCGAGGGAGCAAGGCGATGACCGCCGGAACCGCGCTCCCCTACCCGGTCGCGTAGACCTCGGGCAGGCCGGGGCCACGCGCCTTGAAGCGTTTGTGCACCCAGAAATACTGCTCCGGCGCGAGGAGGATTTGTTCTTCGATGAGACGGTTGACGCGCAAGGCATCGGCCTCGGCGTTGCCCGAGGGAAAGTTGTCCAAGGCCGGGAGAAGCGTCAGCAAATAGGAGCCATCGGGCCGGCGCCGGCCAAAGTATGGGACGACGGCCGCCCCGGACATGGCCGCGAAGCGGGGGGTGGCGGTGCTGGTCAGCGCGGGCTCGCCGAAAAACGGCAACAGGATGGAATGTTTGAGGCGGCGGGCCTGGTCAGGCACATACCAGACGACATGCCCCGCCTTGAGCGCGCGCACGATGCCGCGCAGGTCGTCGAAATGAATGGCCCCGGCGAGGCCGCGCTCAAACTGGCGCCGCATCTCCCAGGCAAGCACGGCGTTGTTGGGCTCGCGATAGACGACATCATAGCGCACATGCTCGTTGAGCAGGCAGGCATACAGCTCCATGGTGGTAAAATGGGCGGTGAGCAGGATGACACCACGGCCGCCGGCCCGTGCCGCCGTCAGATGCTCCAGGCCGACCAGCTCGTGCGGTGGGAAACGGCGCGCCGTCGCCCACCAGGCCAGGCAGGATTCAAAGCCCCCCAGGACGAGCGACCGGTAGTGTGCCCGGGCAAGCCGGCGGCGTTCCGCCTCGGTTTTCCCCGGAAAACAAAGGCGCAAGTTCACCAACACCACCTGGCGGCGGATGGGAATAAGATAAAAAGCGAGCCAGCCGAGTGCGGTGGCCAAAGCGCATTGAATGCGCCAGGGCAGCAGGGAGAGCACCCGGAAGAACCCGAGGGCCGCCCACATGGGCCAGTGGCACGGGTGGCCGAGATGAGATTGTTCGCTGGCGCGTGGCATCAGGTGGCGACAGCATGGCCCCGGTCAGGTGGCGGTGGGAAGCGGGAAAAAAGTCCCGGAAGACGGGCTGCGACCGCCCGCCGCCTGCCCGGAAGGAAACGGGCCGGCGGGCGGTCCGGCAAAATTCCCCCTGTGCAAACGCCGCCCGGTCACACTAGCGTGGCGCGGCATGGTCAACGTCATCTGCATGAAATGGGGCACGAAGTATGGCCCGGAGTATGTCAACAAGCTCCGGTCAATGGTGCGGCGCCACCTGGCGCAGCCCCACCGCTTCGTGTGCTTCACCGACGACGCCACCGGCCTGGACCCCGCCGCGGGCATCGAGGCGCTGCCGTTGCCGGCGATGGATTTGCCGCCGGGCAAGGAGCGCGGCTGGCGCAAACTTTCGACCTTTGCCTCCCCGCTGGCCGACCTGCGCGGGCCGGTGCTGTTTCTCGATGTGGATGTGGTCATCACCGGCCCGCTTGACAGTTTTTTTGAACTGCCGGGGAAATTTTGCATCATCCACGACTGGGCGCGCCCCCGGCGCATCACGGGCAACTCCTCGGTCTACCGTTTCGAGGCGGGCGCACACCCGGAGCTCCTGGCGAATTTTCTCGCCCGGATCGATGCGGTGAAACGGGAGGTGCGCAATGAGCAGGAATACCTCACCCGCGAAATCCACCACCAAGGCCTCCTCACCTACTGGCCGAGGGAGTGGTGTGTCAGCTTCAAGCACACCTGTCTGCCGGTGTTTCCGCTGAATTTTTTCCAGGTGCCACCCATCCCGCCCGGAGCGCGCATCGTGGTCTTTCACGGCCATCCGAATCCGGACGAAGCCGTCATTGGCCGGGGGCGCGGACTGCTGCGCCATGTGCGGCCCACGCCGTGGATCGCCGCGCACTGGCGGTGAAGTGAACGAGGGCTCACTGCGCCGGCCCGGCTGGCCGGCGGTTGATGATGAGACGGGTGAAAACGATCTCCTCGCCGCTTCCGGCTTCCCGCCGAAACTCAAGCCGGTTGGGGCCGGCCGGGCAGGACAGCCCGAGTTCGAAATCACCCCGGCCAGGCGATGCGGCAAATTCCACCTGACCGGCCGGTTCGCCATTGAGCACCAGGCGGAGGGGGACGACGGCCAAGGAGCTCTGGCGCACGGTGCCCATCAATTGCATCCGGCCGGCAGCCGGCATGGAAAACTGCACGGCGGCGGCCGTGGTGGTCATCACGCGGGCGATCAGCGGTGGGCTCAGCGCCGTGGGAGCTTCAATCCGCAAGGTCAGGTTTTCCGGCCCCGTCCAACCCGCGAAGGCCGGCAGCCGATTTTCCCAGCCGAGTGTGTGCACGCGCGATGGGGGCAGATACAGGCCGCCGCCCGCCGCCACGCCCACCAGCCGGTAGGGTTCCCGGCCCGGTTGCTCCCAAAACAACGGCATCGGTCCGCTCATGCTGAGCACCAGCACCGATTCGGGGACATGGGCGAGATCAGTGGCAGGCGCGCCATAAAAACGCAGCCCGGGCACCCTGCGCCCAGCTGCCGCATCAGCGGATAGGCAATGTCATGCAACGAGACCACCGCCACTTCATGCACCCCGGCATCGTGCACCAGCCGGGTCAACGCGGCATCACGCTCCTGCAGTTCGGGATAATAACGGTAGCGGTTCGCATCGCGGGACACGGCCCACAAGGCGGGCGAGGACTGCAGCGGTCGCGCGGAGATGTTGTGCGATGGCCACCAGACCAGCAGACCGAGCGCCCCCGCGCCCCAGGCCGCCAGGCATCGCACCAAGGGCGGCAGTGCGCCGATCACCCCCGCAGCCAGCAGCGAGCCGGTGGCAAAAACCGGCAGCTCCAACCGCGCGCCCCAGGGCTGCCATTTCAAGCTGGCGCATGTGATCAACGCCATGCTTGCCGTCACCACCGCGAGCCAACGCCAACCGGCGGCCCCCCGCCAGCCCCACCCCCCGAGGAAGACGCCGCAGATCAAAACGAAATGCCAGGGGGCTCCCGCCTTGGTCTCCTCGCGCGGACCGTAGAGGACGGCAAATTTTGTCACCCAAAGGGTGTTGCGCGGATCATCCACTGACAGGCCGAGCCAGGCATGCGCCGTACGCACCGCGCGATCGAGAGTGGCATTCCACTGCGGCCACGGACCAGAGAGATGGATGGCGGCGTTGCGCAAGGCGTTGGATGCGACCAGGGCGGGCGTCAGTGCGTCGTTGGTCTGGTCGCCGCCTTCCTCCGCGCGATGAACGCCGAGCGGGGTGCCATACCAGGCGAGATTGCGGGCAAAAAACGGCGCGCTCAGCACCACCGCGACAAATGCCGCGAGGGCGGTGGCCCGCCAGGCCCCGGCGGCGCCCCAGTGCTGCCGCCAGGCCAACCAGCCCGCCGCCAACAGCGGCGGGGCATAGATCAGGGCGGTGCTTTTTGTGAGCAGGGAGAGTGCGAGGGTCACGCCCGCCAGGCAGGCGGCCGCGCGGGGCGACGTGGCGTTGCCGGAACCGCCCGGCTTCAAGTCCTGCCGGCGGGCCGACGCGACCTGCCAGAGCAGCAACGCCAGCCAAAGCGCGCCTTGCAGATCATTTTTTCCGTTGGACGCCTCCAGCCATGCCATCGGCAGGCATACGACCAGCCACGCCGCAAGCCACGCCGTCGCGCGCGACGCGCCCAGCGTTCGGACGGTCTGCGCCACCGCGACCGGCAGCAGCACATACGCGGCCCACTGCGGCAGGTTGGCCCAGTGATCGTCACCCGTCAGCGCGAGAAAGTGCAGGCCGATGACTTCGGCGAGCGGCGGCATCATCAGCTCACGGTCATTGACCGTGACAAAATGAGCCAGGCTGCCCTGCTGCAGCCACATCAGCTGGCGCGGCAGGTGGTAATTGAGGACGTCCACCGTGACGGGAGGCGCGACCACCGCAATGACGAGCGCGAGCAACCACAATGTGCCGATGGCGCCGGCGGCGGTCCATTCGCCGACACCCTGCGGGCAAGGCCAGGTCCAACGCCCGCGGCGGGCGCGCCAGCCATCCGCCAACGCCAGGGCCGCAAGCAGCAGCCATGCGCCACGCAGTGGCGCCGGTCGCAACGCACCGAACCACCCTAGCGCGTTGGCCAACACCCATGCACCCGCCGCCCAGAATATCGCCGCACGCAACAGGGCCACCACGACCGTCCAGCCACGCGCCACCTGCCCGGCAAAGAGACCGGCATAGGCCGCCAGCGGCAGCAGTCCCCAAAGTTCAGCCCCGGCGCTCATCGTGATGCCAACGTCGCCAGCCCCAGCCGGCGAGGCCGATAAGCAGCGCCGCCGTCAGCGCGGCCATCAGGACCTGCTCCAGGGCAAACACCGTGGTGAACCCCAGGAAGGCGAAAGGATCATCGGGGGTGCGGGAGGCCACGGCCCACCAAGTCTTAAACGGCACCAGCCAGAAGGCCATCAGGCAGGTGAGGAGCTGGGCCCGCATCACCGGACCGGACCTGGGATCATCCGCCTGGCGCAGCCAGAGCGCGGCCGGCAGCAGGAGCAGCACCGTGCGATACTCATAGTTGGAGTTGGCCAGGTAACAAAAGGACCAGGAAGAAGCCCCGGCTACAAACCAGGCGGTCACCACCCCCGTGACCGGCACGGCCTGCCACAACGCACGCCGGTGCGACCACAGCCAGCCGGCCGCGAGCGCCGCCGCCGGCAATCCGGTGACCAGCAGCTGGCCGCGCAATTGCGGGAGATGGGTCCAGAAAAACACCGGGACCGGGAGTCCGTAGGCAAACAGGGTTTCCGGCTGCGGGGCGATTTTGCTCACGCGGGTGTAGTCACCAAGCCACCAGCAGAACACGAGCAGGCACGCCGCCAGAACCACGCCAAGCAAACGCAAGGCCACATGACGGGGCCAAATCCGGCCTGCCACCAGGGCAGGCAGGGCCGCGAGCGGATAAATTTTAAGCACGGCCGCGAGTCCGACCAGCCCGGCTCCGGTATGCCGTGCCCCCGCGTCCGGGCGGGCGAGCAGCGCACCGGCCAGGGCGAGCAGCAGAAAGATGATGAGGTCATTGTTGGCACGCTCGACCCCCAGCAGGACCGAAGGGGCGAGCAGCAACAGCAACGCCGCGATGACCGTGGCCGGACGACGCGGCGCAAACAGGGCGGCGGCGGTGGCGAAGAAAGCCGTCGCCAGCAGCCAGCCGAGCCAGCGGGCATCCGCCACCTTGAGACCAAGCGGGCCGCTCACCAGCCACCAGGGGCCGTAGACATGCGGACGGCCAAACGGGTCAAACGGATTGGGCGTCGCGTACACATCGCGCCCGGCGTGCCAGGCCTCGCCCGAGGCCAGGATGGCCACGAGATCGGCAAAGTAGGGCCGGATGTGATAGACCCCCAGGTAATCCCACCATTGCTCGTGCCGGGTGAGCCACCCGAACCCGAGCAGGGTGACCGCCACCAGCGCCAGCGGCCAGCGCAGACGTTGCCCGGGAGTGCGCATCAGGGGAAAATAATCCGGCAGCCTGGCGGCGGGGCGGCGGTGTGGTAAACCGGTTGCGGCATGGCCTTATGCTTTGGTCACCCGGCGGAAGGGCAATCCCCGAAAATCACCGGCGCAACACCAGCCCGGCCTTTCCGTGCCAGGCCCCGCCCGGCCGGCCGGCATTTCAGGGCGCCACTTCCTGGACGAATTTGAACCTGCCGTCCTTGACCGTGAGAATGACGGCGGCCTTGGTGGCATTGCGATTGGCATCGATGGTGGTCTTGCCGGTCACCCCGGCGAAATCTTTCGTCGCGGCGAGGGCTTCGCGCAGCTTCGCCCCATCGGCCGAACCGGCCCGCCTGAGCGCATCCGCGAACACGAGCGCGGAATCGTAGCCGAGCGCGGCCATGGCGTCGGGGGTTTCGCCGCCCCAGCGGGCCTTGAATTTTTGCACAAAGGAGGCGACGACCGGGGAGGCGTTTTCCGGCGAATAGTGGGTGGAAAAAAAGACGCCCTCGACGGCGGCGCCGCCGATGTCCAGCAGGGACTGGCTCTCCCAGCCGTCACCGCCAAAGAGCGGGACGGTGAGACCGAGCTCGCGCGCCTGCTTGCTGATCAGCGCGGCCTCGTTGTAATAGCCGGGCACAAAGATGGCATCGATGCCGGCGGCCCTGATGGCGGTGAGCTGGGCGTGAAAATCCTTGTCCCCCTCGGCGTATTTCTGCTCGGCGGGAATCAGGCCGCCGCCCGCGAGATAGGTTTCCTTGAAATATTTCGCCAGCCCGACGCTGTAGGCCGAGGAGGCGGAGGAAAGCACGGCGACTTTTTTCCAGCCGCGCTCCGCGGCAAATTTCGCCATGACGGTGCCCTGAAACGGGTCGATGAAGCACACGCGGAAGATGTAGCTCCCGGTCTCGGTGACCTTCGGGTTGGTCGAGGCCGGCGAGATCATCGGGATTTTCGCGGCCTGGGCAATGGGGCCCATCTCGAGGGAACGGCTGGAGGCGACCTCGCCAAGGAGGGCGACCACCTTGTCGCGCGACAGGAGCTTGCGCGCAGCCGTGGCGGACTCGCCGGCCTTGGAAAGATTGTCCTCGGTGAACAGTTCGAATTTTTTGCCGAGGGCGCCGCCCGCCGCGTTGAGTTCCTCAAAGGCGAGGAGCGTGCCTTTATGTGAGGACTGGCCAAAGGTGGCTTCCTTGCCGGTGAGCGAGGCGACCTCGCCAACCTTGATGGTGTCTTGCGCGCAGGCGGCGGCGGCGGCAACCAAAACGGCGAGGACGGTGAGCGGCCGGAGCAGGGCGGTGGTCATCATGATGCGGTGAGCAAAACGAGGCCGGCGCGAGTTTCAACCCATCAGTGCGGACCGCCATTTCCGCCTATTTTTTCCGTGTGTTCAGAAGATTCCCCCGGCAAAGTCCGGCCATGCCCGCCGTCCATCCCGGCATCACCGTCGAACATTTTTTCGAGACCTATCGCGACAAGCTCCAGTTGGAGCTCGTCACGGGCGCCGCCGGCCTGCCCCGGCTGATCAAGGAGGGCAGCATCAACCGTCCGGCCCTCGCGCTCACGGGCTTTTTCAAATATTTCGCGAACAAGCGCATCCAGGTCTTCGGGGCGGCGGAGATGACCTATTTTCGCGGCCTCACCCTGCGGCGGCAGGCGTGGATCGTGGACCAGATGGTGCGGCGCCACGTCCCCTGTCTGGTGTTGACGCGCAACTACCACCCCACCCCGCCCCTGCTGGCCATTGCCGCCAAGCGTGGCCTCCCGTTGCTGCGCACGCCGATGATCACCATGAACTGGGTCAACCTCGCCACCCTGTTTATCGACAACGAATTTGCGCCCACCACCACCGAGCATGCCACCACGCTCGACCTGAAGGGGGTCGGCGTCATGCTGCGCGGCGACTCCGGGGTCGGCAAAAGCGAGTGCGCCCTCGCCCTCGTTGAGCGCGGCCATTCGCTGGTCGCCGATGATCTTACGCTCATCCGCCTGCTGGATGAACGCGAGCTGATGGCCAGCTCGCGCCCGCTCAACCGTGGTTACATGGAATGCCGCGGTCTCGGCATCATCAACATCGCCGAGATGTTTGGCGTGAAATCCCTCCGCATGGAGAAACGCATCGACATGGTCGTTTCCCTCCATGAGTGGTCACCCGACGTGGTGGAGGAGCGCACCGGACTGGAGGAGCATTATTACCCGATTCTCGGCATGAACATGCCGCACGTGGAACTTTATGTCCGCCCCGGCCGCGACATGGCGCGCATGGTGGAGGTTGCCGCGCTCACGCACGCGCTCAAAAAGATGGGCCATGATCCCGCCAAAGACTTTAATGAGCGCCTGATTGCCCATATGAGCCAAAAATCATCGGCGCAAACCAAGCCCATTCGTCTTGAGCCGTCGCGGGAGAAATGAACCGGTGGAGGGAAGCCGAAAGGATTGGCCATTTTCAATGGTACCTATTGCCTATTAATGGCATGGCTATATTGCGTCCTGCCCATTCACCCCATGGCAGTGTCACGCATTAAGTGACACTGGCCTTTTTGCCGGCTGGCCGGTCATGTAGCAGGGATTGGCAATCTGCCCCGCACAGGGTGGGCATTTTCGGGCTGGTGATCGGTGCTTGCATTGAGGCAGTATTCGGTTGAAACCAAAACCCTTTCCGTTGCGTCATTAATACACTTCCATGAACCCACCACTTACCCGCCCCGTCACTGCTGCCCGTCCCGCCCCGCAAAGCTCCTCCAGTTCCAAGTTGCCGCAATCGTTGCTGATCTTGTTGCTGGCGGTGAACATTGGGACAACGGCTATTGGCTGGATGATGTATCAACATGTGGTGAAGATAGATGAGCATTTCTCCCCCTCCGTTGTTGGAACGGTGGGCCAACCGGGTCCGATTGCCAATACCCGGTTGAATCCTGGGGCGGCAGTTAATCCCGGTGGACCGGGTGGCGGAGGCGGTGGCAGACGGGGTGGTGGTCGTGGTGGTGTGTCGGTGGCAAACTTAGCCCAGACACTTGGCATCAACTTGGACGCCAATCAGACAGCACAGTTGCAAGGTCTTATTGATCAACGCACTCAAGCCCAAGCGGATGCACGTGCCAATGGCACCCAGGCAGATACCTCGGCGATTGATGACCAAATCGCAAGTTCCCTTGGTGTCGATCCTCAGCAACTGCAAGGCTTGTTGGGCAATCGTGGTGGTCGGCGGGGCGGCGGGGGCGGTGGTGGTGGCCCCGGTGGCGGCTTTGGCGGCGGCGGTGGTGGCGGTGGCGGATTCGGCGGTGGCGGTGGGGGCGGCAATGGGGGTTAAAATATCCTGATTAGTGCGTCCTGGGCTTAAGCCCCGATACCGAAACTTGGCTGGCATCCCATGCCGAAGCCTGGGATTTGGCTGCGTCGCATAGCCTTGGGTGCATCTGTATCGACCGTTTTATGCGTCAGCGGATGGCCCGGATCGCGGTCCTGCGCCATCCCCTCCAACGCTTGACTGAAATCCCGGTTCTCGCCGTAGTTTTGGTTCCCTGTTATTTTCAACGATTCCTTTGGTTCCCAACCGGCCAGCAAAAAAACCCCATGAAATGCTCCCCGTCTCTGCCCTTGGTCGTGCCCAGAATTCTGCTCTGTTCCGCCCTGCTGGGAGCCGGCATGGGGCTGTCGGCCCAACCGGCCGCCCCGGTGACCGCCAGCGCCGAAACGACGCCGCCGGTGCCCGTGCTCCATATCAATGCCGACCCGAAAGCCGGCCATCCGAGCAGCCCGTTGCTCTACGGAATCATGACCGAGGAGATCAATTACTCCTACGAGGGCGGCCTTTATGCCGAGTTGGTGATCAACCGTTCGTTTCAGCACAATGCGCAGAATCCTGATTATTGGTCCTTGGTGAAAGATACCGCCGCGACCGGCAGCATGGCGCTCGACCGCACCGAACATCTCAATGATGCGCTTCCAGTCAGCCTGCGCATTGACAATACCAGCGTCCGCCCCACCCCCTCGGATGTCCTGCTCAAACAACGCGTAGGTGTCGCCAACGATGGCTACTGGGGCGTTCCCGTGCAGCCGGGCACCACTTACCATGCCTCGTTTTTCGCCAAGACGGGCAAGGGGTTTTCCGGTCCGGTTACACTCAGCATCGAGAGCAATGATGGGGCGACGGTCTTCGCGCGTACGCAGGTCGCCAACGTCTCCGGTGACTGGAGAAAATACGAGGCCACGCTCACCACCGGACCCAATGTCAAGCCGTCCGCCTCCAACCGCCTGGTTCTCCTCGCCGGCGCGCCCGGCACGCTCTGGCTGAGCCAGGTCTCGCTGTTTCCGCCCACCTGGAACGACCGGCCCAACGGCCTGCGCAAGGATCTCATGCAACTCCTGGCCGACATGCACCCGGCCTTCCTGCGTTTCCCTGGTGGCAATTACGTCGAGGGCAATGCGATTGCCAATCGTTTTGATTGGAAGAAGACGATCGGTCCGGTCTCGGAGCGGCCAGGCCATCTCAATGATGGCTGGGGCTATCACTCCGAGGATGGTCTGGGGTTGCTGGAGTTTCTTACCTGGTGCGAAGATTTGAAAATGGAGCCGGTGCTGGCCGTCTACGCCGCCTACTCCATGAACGAAGGCGCGGCTCCTCAGGTGGAGCCGTACGTGCAGGACGCCCTCGACGAGATTGAGTATGTGACTGGCGCCACGACCACGAAATGGGGTGCGCAACGCGCCAAAGACGGGCACCCGGAACCCTTTCGGCTTACCTATGTGGAAATTGGCAATGAGGATGGCAACGGCACCGCGCCCCGCACTTACAATGACCGGTTCGCCAAATTTTATGACGCCATCAAGGCCAAGCACCCCAATCTGCAACTGATCGCCACTGCCAATGTCCAGGGGCGCACCCCGGACCTGAAGGATGACCATTCCTACTTCAGTTCAAACCTGTCCGCCCGCCGGGCCGCCACCCGTTATGACCGCGCCGACCGCACCGGCCCCAAAGTCATGTTCGGTGAATACGCCACCCAGACCGGCGGCTATCAGAACCGCAGCCGGCCGCTCACTCCCGACCTTGGCAACGCCCTGGGTGATGCTGCGTTCCTCACGGGCTTGGAGCGTAACTCCGACCATGTCCTCATGGCGTCCTATGCCCCGCTGTTCATCAACATGAATCCAGGCGGGGTGCAGTGGCAGACCGATCTCATCGGTTATGACGCCGTCGGCAGCTTTGGCTCGGTGTCCTATTACGTCCAAAAGATGTTTAACACCCTCCATGGCGATGTCGTGCTGTCCGCCACCGCAGACAATTTCCCCATCGAAACGCCCGTGGCGGCACCCGCCACGGCACCCGCCGGCCGCCGGGGTGGCGCCGCCGGGCCTGCACAACCAGCGCCGACCCTTTTCCAAAGTGTCACCCGTGACACCAAAACCGGCGCCATCTACCTGAAAGTGGTCAACACGGCCGCCACGGCGCAACCGCTCCAAGTGGACATAGCCGGCGCAGCCATCGCACCCAATGGCGAGGCCACCGTGCTCCAATCGGGCAGCCTGACCGATGCCAACTCGCTGACTGAACCGCTGAAAGTTTCCCCCTTTACAGCCGGGGTGAGCGGTCTCGGCTCCAGCTTCGCCCGTGTCTTTCCCGCCAACTCCGTGACCGTCCTGCAATTGGAGGCAAAATAAGCGGTCCGTGAGCAGGGCAAGGAGGCGATTTGGCCTCGGCCGGTGCTGAAGGTGCCTCCAGAATTCACCACGGTCGGGTGTTGACACCCCCGGCGGCCAACTTAGATTTCCCCTACCTAGCAACATGGCGTTAACGAAAGAAGCGACCACCATCCTCCTTCCTCTCTGTCGAAAACCGGCCTGCCCGGTTGGATTGAACCGGCCCGCTCAGGGCCACGCTTGGGACTGCACGTGTTTGCAACGCGCCTGAAGACCGAACCAGACCCTCCCGCCGTGGCCATCATGACCTCAACCCCCCGCCCGCCGGATCAGAACTGTGCCCCGACTGATTTCATGAAGCAGTCGAGCCTCTACCAGGAATTCCTCGCCGAACGGGAGGAAATCCTCAGGCACAAATGGCTGGAATCGGAACGACTGGGACAGGACATCGGTTTTGAACGCGCGCTTCTCGACTGGATTCGCAAACATCGGGAAAGCTGGCGCGCCGCCCGCCGCTCGCAGTCCACCCCCCCGATGCCCATGTCGCAGCCGGACAAGCCGCGCAACGGGCATGGAGCCTGAGCGGTGCAAGTGACCCAGGCGAGCCCGTGGGGATGGAGCCGTTCGTCATGGCGGTGAGCAACAACGGCAAACCGAACCATAGGAGGTCGGGCTGGACCGTCACGCCGGGCTCGCAAGGGTAAGACATACTGAGCCATTGCCCCCATCGCCAGACCAGCGACCTGGCCTACCGCCAGCCAATTAACTGCTGTGCGCCAGGCGTGCATAGAACGGGGCCAAGGGCAGCAGGGTTCCTGCTTGGAGCAGTTACGCTTTGCGGCAACCATTTGACAGAAAGCTCGATGTGAAAAGTGTCACGTATTAAGTGACAATGTATGCTGATGCTTCAATCGGGGGGGGGTGTGGCAGTGTCACTTATTACGTGACACTTCGCCCTTAGCCAGTACGTCAGAAACCTAATATCCGCCGGCACCTCCGAACGGTGCATCCAGCAGTCGCCTGCCTTAAACTGGTCAGTCTAACGCTGAAGGACGTCGGTATTATTTTGCCGGAACCGCGGGCTTGGCGGGCCCGGCCCCTGTATCGGAAACCTTCTTCATGATCTCCATCCAGCGTTTCCAGCCGTCTTCGCGGGCCTTTTTGTTGGCGGCGTTGCCCGCGGGGTCGTCGCCCGCGCGCATGAAGCCGTGGCCGGCTCCGGCGTAGACCACCGGTTCGTAGCTTTTGCCGGCGGCCTTCATTTGTTCGGTCGTGGCGGCAATGGTAGCCGAGATGCGTGCATCGTTTTCTGCGTAAAAGCCATAGACGGGAGCCTCAATGCGGGCCATATCCGCGGCGGCGGGTGGAGTGCCGTAAAACACCAAGGCGGCCTTCACCGCTTTGTTATTGGTCGCAAAGCGGAATGATTCGCCACCGCCCCAGCAAAACCCGGCGACGACCACCTTGCCGTTGCAGGCCGGAAGCTTGGCGACATAATCGAGCGCAGCGTTCAAGTCGGCGGTTTTCTGCGCTGCGGGCAACTGGTTGATTTTCTGGGAGATTTCCTGGCTCGTCAGCTCGCTGGTGCCGCCGCCCTTGGCGCCGGTGCCCCAGAGCAGGTCGGGAGCGATGGCAATGTAGCCAGCCGCGGCAAGGTCGTCCACCAAGGCCTTCACCCAGTCGGAGTGGCCGAAGATCTCGTGGATCACCAGGACGGCGGTGGCCTTGTCCTTCACCTCGGGATAACCGACGTAACAGCCCAGATCACGGCCGTCGTGCTTGATGGTGATCCATTCGAGATGGCGTGGGGATTTTTCCACGCGGGCCTTGGCCCAGTCCTGGGCAGAGGCAGAGGAGGCCGCGAACAAGGCGGCGAAGCAGAAGGCCGGGAGCATCCAAGTTTTCATGGGGAAGGTAGGGGCGGCATTGGAATGGCCCG
>CAIXIZ010000471.1 GCA_903919625.1 uncultured Verrucomicrobiota bacterium | reverse complement strand
CTCGCGCGCAAACTGTATCCCAACGTGGACTTTTACAGCGGCCTCATCATGCGCGCGCTCGGCATTCCGCAGAACATGTTCACCGTGATGTTCGCCATCGGCCGGATGCCCGGCTGGATCGCCCACTGGCGCGAGGTCGCCGCCAATCCGAAGAACAAAATCTACCGCCCCCGCCAGATTTACATCGGCAAGACCAAGCGCGACTATCCGCCGATGGAAACGCGGGCGTAAGCCCCGGGCTTGTTGCCGGTTTTAGGGCGGTTATCACGAGGCCAGCGCCGGACGACGAGAACGAAGGTGCACCAGAAGGCGTCACGCCTGTTGTAGCGGGTGAAGACGCGAGGAAGGCCTTTCACGGCGGCGGATGAGCCGCTCGACGTGGTTGCGTTGGCCGTAATGCCGGGCTGGGGCACCAGGGCTTGCGACGGAGGGGCCGGGGCAGCCCAGCGCACCCTTCTACGCGGCATCAAAACCAAATGCACCGCCATTTTAAACGTGGCGTGCCGGTTCCTGCTGCAGTTGCCGCTGCAAGATGGATGATCTGGCCAATGAAACGCTTCTGGATGTTTTCGACGGGAATATTGTCAGCGGACAACGATGCAGCCCAAGGCAAATTGGTCTGTGGGGATATTGTCATAATCATCACACAATAATTTCGCAAGGTTACAGTATGCGACCCGGTGATCATGTCGGCATCACCCATTGCCGAAAAGACGCTTTCAGCCTCACTGGTCACGCTTAAGGCCATGGTTCGCAACTTATCGCTCTGTCGGATCAGTCAGTTCGCGGGCATGATAAACCAGCGGCCGTCGACTTTCACAAACTCCAGGGTGGTTTGAGCACCATTTTGCTCGGCGATCCGATAAGTGGCCTGATTCCCGGTTGCGTCATACACCGGCGCCACCTGCTGAACTGCCTGCATGATCGATTGCGCCCGGCTGACACTCTCCTGACCTGCTCTCGTTTGAATCAGCACTTGGATTGCCGCCTCCGGCATCTGTGCCATGCCGTAGACATAGGTGAGCAAATACGCAGAAAAATCCCCTTTTTGCAGCAGGCCGATGATTGCCGGGATTGCGGTACTCAATGCTGCCTGAGGGTCGGCTGCCGGGAGGGGCGAAGCGGCTTCTCCTGCAATCCCCACCGGGCCGGGAGCAGGATTCCGGGCCGGGCGGTCTGGCCGGACTGTCTCGATCCCATTCGGCGAGTCGGGTGCGGCCCCGGGTAATCGGGCACCCGGTTGATGGCGGGAAACGGGAACGCCAGGCCAGAAAAAATAACCGGGGATCAGCAGGGCAAACAAGCAGGCAATGACGAGTATGACTTTGGCAGGGTTGGTCATGGCAAAAATGAAGGCCCACAGCGGGAGAGAGGAACCAGTGGCTGCACCGGACGCGAACACCCGGCCGGGCAGGCTGAGGGCCAGGCCTGCCGGGGCGGCCTGCACCGAATGGGCGTTGAGCGTGGCCGCCAGCGATGCCGCCGTCATGTTCACCCCCCGCCGCCGAAAAATCAGCCGGAGCCTGTCCAAGGCGCGCTCGCAGCATTTTTGCGCCGAGCCTTCGGTCAATCCCAACAAGGCTCCGACCTGCTGATGACTCAGGCTGTTGAAATAACGCAGCAGGATTGCCTGGCGGTCCCGGTGGCCCAGACGGCCGACCGCTTCATCCAGGACCGGCCGAAGCTGCGTCCATTTTTCCTCCTCGGTTGCGGAGATGCAATTTTGCCCTGTATCCATAAACACCATGGCCCGTTCACGTGCGCGTCTTCTCGTCTCGCCCCGGATTGCCTTGATGGCGGTGTGGCGGGTGGTGGTATGCAGCCAGGCGGCGAGTGCAGGATGGCGGGTCAGCGCAGTGGCCTGGACGGCCAGCTTGGTAAAAACGGCCTGGGTGACATCCTCCGCCAGATGTGCGTCGCCCGCGACCACCCGGATGGCGACCGAATACACAAAGTCGGTCTGGCGGCGCATCAACTCCGCGAAGGCGGCTTCGTCGCGTGCCTGCGAGTAGAGTCGGAGCAGTTCGCCGTCAGTGATCATGGTCAGGATTTGATCATAGACCCCGCCCGCGGGAGAAATCAGACAAATATTATGACGCCAAAGCAAGCGCCCGCGCTTTTTGTCTGTCATTTGCACTTGTCTCGGTCTGCCCCCCGGCATCAATCACCGGTGCCTCCCCTCCCCCATGCCAACATGCGCCCATTGATCCTGTTTCTTCTTTTGCTTTCGGCCGACATCGCGCGAGCCGGCGAATTCGCCGCAGATTTTGCGGTGGTGATGATCGATGATGCCACCGAGGCAAAAATTGGCCCGTATCCTTATGACCGCGCGGTTTACGCCCAAGGGATTGAGGCGTGTGCCCGGCTCAAGGCCAAAGCCGTGGTGCTGAAGTTCTTTTTTGACACCGCCAGGTCAACGACCGGGGATGCCGCGCTGGCCGCGGCCATCAAACATTTGCCGGTCGCAGCCGAAGCGGCGCTGACTGTGCCCGAAGAGGCCAACCAACGGAGCATTCCCGCGCGATACCGGATCAGCGACCAGCTGCTCCCGGCACTGATGAGCGATGATCGTGGCTGGATCCCCATCCCGGGCGTGCTCGATGCGGCCACCACCTTGGGGTTTGTCAATTTGGACGCCAAAACGATTCCCTTGGTCGAAAATTATCAAGGCGCGTCGTACCAATCGCTCATTGTCTGCTGTCTGGAACTGGCGGCCGGCACGACCGCACGGTTTGAGTCCGGCCAGCGGGTAATCATCGGCAAAGGCTGGCTCCCGGTGGATCAGCGGAACGTATTTCACGGGGACTATGGTGCGGCAGAACCAATCAAGCTGCTTTCGTTTGCGAAACTGCTGGCCAACGAAATACCGGCGGATGAGATTGCCGGCCGGGTGGTCATTCTCGGCCTGGACAGCGTTCATGCCGACCTGATCAAAACCGATCAGGGCCTGATCACAGTGCACCGGCTGTTCTTGCAGGCGCTGGTGGTCGCGAACCGGCAATTAAACGCCAGTCTGCGGCCGGCCATTCCCAGCCCGACCGTTCCCTTGGCGCCGAAGGGAAGTTGAACCAATCCGGTCATTCGCGATACCAGCGGCCGTTGATTTTGACGAAATTC
The DNA here is from genome assembly GCA_903919625.1 of uncultured Verrucomicrobiota bacterium. Lineage (GTDB taxonomy): Bacteria > Verrucomicrobiota > Verrucomicrobiia > Opitutales > Opitutaceae > CAIYUN01. The sequence goes on along the minus strand of CAIXIZ010000471.1, from coordinate 33 downwards.
ACACTCGTTGCCGGACTGCCAGCCGGCAGGGGG
>CAIXIZ010000470.1 GCA_903919625.1 uncultured Verrucomicrobiota bacterium | reverse complement strand
TGAGCCAGAAGATTTCGCCTTCGTGTTCGGTGAACACCGGCTTGGCCTCGGGGTCCGCGGACGGCAATGGCACGCCGGCCGCGGCGAGCGCGGCGAGCAAACCGGCTTCAGGCCGGTCCAGCGTGCGCGCCAGGAAGCCGACTTCGCCCGAGACGCCGCTGCCGCGCTTGTTGGGCTTGAGCAGCAGGCGCACGGCCGTGAGCGGCGAGGCGGCCACCGTAGAATGCTGGACCGGAATCTCCGGCTTCTGGGACCCGGCTTCCGCCCCCGGGCCGCCGGCCTCCGGCTTCGCGCCGTCGCGGCGTTCGTGCCCGTTGATCCAGACCCCCCCCCGGCTGTCGCGGTTCAACCAATACACATGGGTGCCGATTTCCGTGGGCGCGGGCTTGTCGTTGGGATTCTCCCCCGCGACCAGGCCGAGCGCGGCGAGCGCGGCCACGAGGTCGCCCTCAGGGCAACGCAACGCACGCGCCAGGAAACTGGTGCTGCCCGACCAGCCGGGACCGCGCCGGTTGGGGCGCATGAGCGGACGGATTTTGGTGAGCAGTTCCTCCCCGGCCGGGAGCGGGACCGGCGGACTGGCCGGATCGGAGGCGTGGCCGTTGGGCACAAAGATGGCGCCGGGGGTCGGGGCGCCGTCGGGGGCTGCGGGCTCCGCGCTGCGGGCGGCGGCGGCCGCCTCACGGCGGGCGTTGGCCTCGGCCCGACGGGCGTCCTGCTCCGCCTGGCGGGCCGCACGTTCATCGGCCAGCTTCTGCCGCACAGACTGCTCGGCGGCGTGTTCCTCGCCGAGGGCGACGGCGGCGGGATCAGACGGATCGAGCTTTTTGGCCGTGGCGGCGATGCGGAAAGCAGGACGTGGCTTCTCACGGACGTTCAGGAAAAGCTGGCCGCGCTGGTTGCGGTTGAGCCAGTGCAAGTCGCCGTCAAACTCGAGATACTCGGGTGTGCTGTCCTCGGTTTCGGGTATGCTGAAACCGCACTCCTTGAGCGCACCCACCAGGTCGGCCTCGGGTTGCTCCCAACGTTTGGCGAGGTAGTCGATGGCGACGGACTGTCCGGGGCCGCGTTGGGTACGGCGGAGATGGGGCTTGATGGCCTCGAAGAAGGAAGGGAGCTCGTCCTCGCTCTCACCCAGGTTGGCCCAGTCGTCCCCGGCAGCCTCGTCGGCGAGCGCCTCGGGATCGTCGTCGCGCTCGGTGTCGCGCAGGCGGCGCAGGCCGTCGCCGCCGGTGGCCTCGGTGTCAAGGACGGCCGGCTTGGCGTCCTCGGCGGGGATGCCGGGTGCGGCGCTCGCGCTTTGGAACTTGGCGGCAAATTCGGCGCGCAGCTTGTCCGCCTCGGCCTTCGCCGCGGCGGCGGCGGCGTCCTCCAGCGTCCACTCGCGGGTGGTGGAACGCCGGGCGACGCCGGTGAAGGCGAGCGGGTTGGCGGGCAGCGTCTGATAATGGATGATCTCCCACTCGTCTTTGCCGAGCTGGTTGAGATGGGCCTCGAGCAACGCCGGCGTGGCGAAGCCGTGCGGGCCGCTGGTGATGTGTTTGTATTCCCAAAGGGGCATGGTGTGCGCAAAGCGCGGCTCCACGCATCCCACAAGCCCGCGTCCTTGCCGAGCTAAATCTGGCCAAATCCATTTGTCCCCGCCCGCGTGGGAATAAAGCATCTGCTGTTGCCTCTTACCGTCGTCCCGCCACCGTTGGCCTTCGCTTCACCCACCCGCGCCATGCTCATCCGTACACCGAAAGACTGGGAAACCTCCGCCGCCGTCACGACCGAGTCGCACTACCACGCGCGGCCCCGCCGGGAATTTTTGCGGACGCTCGGCGTCGGCCTGGCGGGCGCGGCCCTCCTGCGCCCCGGCTCCCTGTTCGCAGCCACCGCCGGCTTTCCTCCCAAACCCAATCCGCTTTACCCCGCCTCCGCCCTCAAGCCGACCGCCGAGGAATATGTCACCGGGTATAACAATTTCTATGAGTTTGGCACCGACAAGGAGGACCCCAAGGTCCAGGCCAACAAGGGTTGGAAAACCGACCCGTGGACCATTGAGCTGAAAGGCCTGGTCAACCATCCCGCCAAATTTGACGTCAACGAGCTGATAAAAAAAATCGGCGGCATCGAGGAGCGGATTTATCGTTTCCGCTGCGTCGAGGCCTGGTCGATGGTCATCCCGTGGGATGGTTTCGCGCTGGCGAAGCTCGTCGCACTCGCGGACCCGAAGCCGGAGGCAAAATATTTGAAATTCACCTCGTTCCAGGACCCGAAGAGCGCCATCGGACAACGTGAAGGCAACCTCGACTATCCCTACGTCGAAGGGCTGCGGATCGACGAGGCGATGAATGAGCTGGCGTTCCTGGCGACCGGGATTTTCGGCAAGCCGCTGCCCAACCAGAATGGCTCGCCCATCCGCCTGGTGACGCCATGGAAATACGGCTTCAAAAACATCAAGTCCATCGTGACGGTCGAGTTTACCGCCACCCAGCCGAAAAACACCTGGAACATCATGGCGGCCAATGAATACGGCTTTTACGCCAACGTGAACCCCAAGGTGGACCACCCGCGCTGGTCGCAGGCGAGCGAACGCATCATCGGCGGCGGCTTTCTTTCCGGTCGCCAGGACACCCTCATGTTCAACGGCTACGAAAAGCAGGTCGCCGCGCTCTATCAAGGGCTGGATTTGAAGAAAAACTACTGAGCCGGTATTTTCGCCGGGCCAAAGCGCGTGGGAAATCGATGCCCTGCCCCGCCCCTCTCGCATGCTTGAAAAACTTCTCCGTTCAAAAATCTTCATCTGGACCCTCCTCGTTCTGCCCGGCCTTTGGCTCGCGTGGCCGCTGTTTGTCACCCATCGCCCGGCGCTCGGCGCCGACCCGCTCAAGTTTATCTACCTGCACTTCGGTTTCGTTGCGTGTGTGCTGCTGGCCATCGTCCTCACGTTCACGCCTCTCCGGGTGCTGTTTCCCAAGTCCAAACTCGCGCTCGCGCTCAACCGCCACCGCCGTCTTGTCGGCGTGGCGAGCTTTGCCTATGCGCTGCTGCATCTCACCGCTTACCTTTTGCATGAGGGCGGCTTCCGCACCCTCCTGCACGACGCCTTCGAAAAGCCCAAGCTGTTCATTCTCGCCGGTCTCGCCACGTTCACGATCCTGCTGGTGCTGGCGGTCACAAGCCTGCACGCGCTCGTGCGCTGGATGGGCGGCAAACGGTGGAAAAATCTGCACCGCCTCGTCTATCTCGCCGCCGCGCTCGCCGCCTACCATCAGATTTACGCGCGAAAACTCTTTCCCGTCCAGGTCCTCTGGATCTTCGGCCCGCTCGCGCTGCTGGAAGTCGCCCGCATCCTCCGTCAGCGGAGCAAAGCCCGTCCGGCTTGAATTTGCACCTTCCCCTGGCGGATGCGCCGGCAAATGCCGGCGGGGGATCGCGACCATGCATCGTACGTCGGGCGGGTCCGCTTGCCCCTGCCTCCCGCCTCCTTTCCTCTTTCGCGTTCTCCTTTCGCATTCCCCCGTGTAATTTTCGACCTCCGCATTCCGCATTCCGAAATCCGCAATCGGAAATCCGCAATCCAAAATATCTCCATGCCCCTCATTGACCACCTCCTGGCCATCGGTCCCATCCGCAAAGCCATCTGGAGGCTGTGGTATCCCTATCTCACCCGCCGCCTGAGTGCCGGCGAAGAGGTGCTGTTTCTCAATTACGCCTTTGCGGAGTCACCCCCCTCCAACCTGCCGCTCACGCCCGCCGATGAACCCAACCGGGCCTGTCTCCAACTTTACCACCACGTCGCGACCCAGGCTGACCTGCGCGGCCGGAAGGTCCTGGAGGTGAGCTGCGGTCATGGCGGCGGCGCTTCCTACCTCGCGCGGACGCTGCATCCGCAGAGCTACACCGGCCTCGACCTCAACCCTGCCGGCATCGCTTTCTGTCAAAGCCGCCATCACGTGGACGGCCTCACCTTTGTCCAGGGTGACGCGCAGAACCTGCCTTTCGCCGCCAACACGTTTGACGTGGTGCTCAATGTCGAGGCGTCGCACTGCTATCCGGATTTTCCCCGCTTTCTGGCCGAGGCGGCCCGCGTGTTGCGGCCCGGCGGATTTTTTCTCTACGCCGATTTCCGTTTCACCGAAGGTATCGCCGCGTGGGAGCAGGCGCTCGCCGACGCGCCGTTGAAAATACTGCGCACACGCGTCATCAACCCTGAGGTGCTGCGCGGCCTGGAAAAAAATTCCTCCCGTTCCCTCACCCTCATCGTCCGGCACCTGCCGCAATGCCTGCACGCCCTGGGCCGCGACTTTGCCGGCGTCGAGGGCTCGCGGATTCATACGGCGGTGAAAACGGGCGAACTTTCGTATCGCTCGTACTGTCTGCAAAAACCCGGCGCGTAAGCCGGTCGGAGGCCCGCCACCGTTCAGGCTGGGGCGGCGGCTTCGGCCAGCTGTTTCAGGCTGGCGAGACCCTTTTCGAAATCGGCGCCGACCAGCCGGTCGCAATCCAGGAACAGGCCGACGGCCTTGGATAGGAAATTGTTTTTGCCGGTCATGATCCAGGTCACGGCCGTCTGCCCGCCTTCGGGCTCGAAGATGAACTCGGTGGTAAGGAGCTGTAGGGATGGGTGAATGAAGGTTGCAGGAACAGTAAACCAGATTGGGGGGGGCGCAGCTTCACCGCCGCACCCGTGGCTTTTTCGCCGCGCGGACAGGTTTGGCTTCAACATATTTCTTCAGCGCTGTGCCGATGAGGTGCGTCCAGCCGGTCTTGAAATTCGCCCGGGCAAAGGCCGGAGTCTTGGGAAAGGAGCCCAGCCCGGTATGAGTCAGCCTCAGCCTGGTTTTGCCGCCCTCCGCCAAGAGTTCAAACCTGACCACCGAGTCACCCTCGTGTCCTGCATAACGCCACGTGTGGACCAGCCGCCGGCGCGGGACCACCTCGGTGATTTTGCAGTGGTGGTAATATTTCATGCCCTGGTTCTCGCCGGTGAAGCGAAACTCGCAACCCACCTTGGGTTGAAAACCGCTCACCGCAAACCCCCACGCCTTCATGGCGGCTTTGCTGGTCAGCGCCTGCCAGACCCTGGCCACCGGGGCGGCCAAGGTCCGCGCGATGACCAGCGGATGATCGAGGGTCGCCAGCAGGTCCACCAGCCGTTCCAGGCTCAGGCTCATGCCCAGTTCAAACCCGCCGATGTATCGGCCCGCGCCAGGGGTGGTCATCGTGACGCGCGAGCGGAGGGTGAGTTCGGTCTGGCCGCGGCGTTCGACAAACGTGGCCTCGTGGCGGAATTCAAACATCAGTTTACCGCTTTCATCCAGCGCACCGCAGGTGAAGACCAGCCGTTCCGGCGCGACGACCTCAGTAAACCTGCCGCCCATGGGAAACTCGGCCCCGTTCGGCGCCCGCATCACATCGTAGATTCTGCCGCCCGGCTGCGCCTCCCACTCGCAGACCGGATTGGTGAAACCCCGGGGGCCCCACCATTCGGCGAGATGCCTGGGCTCCGTCCAGGCCTGGAACACCAGCCCGCGCGGCGCGGCGAATTTCCGGGTGATGACAAATTCCCGGCCGAGGGGATCGCCGGAGGCTTTATTTTTTGCGCTCATGGGACGGTGCTTGGGGTGGGTGTTGCAGTTGCTGCAGATATTCTTCGAGGCGGTCGAGGCGGTCCTCCCAATGGCGGCGGTATTGCTCCATCCAATCCACCGCCTCCTTCAGGGGGGCGGCCTTGAGCCGGCAGGGCCGCCAGCGTGACGCCCGGCCCCGGGTGATGAGGCCGCAGTGTTCCAGCACCTTGAGATGCTTTGAGATCGCCGGCAGGCTCATGGCATGCGGCGCGGCCAGCTCGTTGACCGTGCGGGCCCCTGACCGGAGACGGGTCAGGATCGCCCGCCGGGTTGGATCGGCGAGGGCGGCAAACGTGCGGCTGAGTCGGTCGGGGGACATGGCGGACTTTTATTTAACCATGTGGTTTAATAATGTCCGCGGTCACGTCAAGCGGTTTTTGCCGATAATCTCTCGCTCCGCCCCCAGCTCGGTCTGCCGGCCTTGCCGGTCCCTTCGTCGCCACGGTGCCTGGCGGATTCCCCTCGCGGCTCACACCACCGATCAGCGTACCGCTGAACGAGCCGCGGAGCCGCTGCATGCCCTGGCCGCCTTTCGCCGCAATCCGGCCAGCTCCGGGAAGGTTGCTTTCGGGCAGAACTTGGGGCACGAAACCAAGGCCGGCACCCTGCAGATCGGTGACCAGGTGGAAGCCGGCTGACTCCCATCACTTCAAGGATGGAATGCGCTGGCTCAACGGGGTTGCCCGTCCCAACGGACACCAGCGCGTGGCCCAGAACCGAGATCTGCGGCGGCGGCACCGCGGTGAGGACGACAGCCGAAGGTTGGCGGCGGAACCCAGGATGGCGTTGCTGTCCCGGATCATGCTGGCGACCAGGGCAAGGGCCGCCGCGAGGCGGCAGGAGGAAGTCGAACGGTTGGAGGGGTTCATATCCGGCCACCTTAGCGCAGGTGCCGTCCATTGCCTATCCGGGCATCCCCGTATTTTGGCCTAAGGAACTGGGTTTTGCGCCAGGAACCGGGGACTGGGAGATGATCGCATGCAGTATCCGGTGCAGCGATGGCCGGGGCCGTTTCATGCCGTCAGCGCCCGGTGCGCTTCGCCAGCACCACGGCCTCATGCCGGTTGGTCTCGTCCAGCCACCCGAGCCCCGGAGGCACGCCGGACTCGGCACAGAGCCGGTCCCATTCCCCGCCCCAGGGCACCCGCCCGGCGCACGGCTGGCGGGTGGTGATTCCATGCCATCGCGGCAACGGGGCGGACCTGCGGCGGGCGGCCTGGCGGAAAACCGCCCGTTGGACAAAATAATTCTTCCCCCGCTCCGGGGAAACCCCAGGCCGGCGGCAACTCCGCGCTCGTCACGGCGGCCACCCGGCCTCAACCATTCGTCCCACCATGGACCACCCCCCCGCCTCCCCCTACCTCCCGGCCGAACGCATTTTGCTCGGGCCCGGCCCGAGTCCGGTGCCGCAGCGCGTGCTGCGCGCCCTCGCCGCGCCGACTCTCGGCCACCTCGATCCGCAGTATCTCGCGATCATGGACCACACCTGCGCGATGCTCCGCGAGGTGTTCCGCACGAAAAATCCGCTCACCTTTCCGGTGAGCGGCACCGGCATGGCGGGCATGGAATGCGTGGCCGTCAACCTGCTCGAGCCGGGCGACGAGGCCATCGTGTGTGTCAATGGCGTGTTCGGCACGCGCATGAAGGACGTGATGGAGCGCTGTGGCGCGACGGTGCATGCGGTCGAGGCGGCCTGGGGCGACGTGATCGCGCTGGAGCAGATCCGGGCGGCGCTCGACGCGCATCCGCACACGAAGCTCGTCGGTGTCGTCCACGCCGAGACGAGCACGGGGGCGCACCAGCCGCTGGAGGGCTGGGCGGAGCTGGTCCATGCGCGCGGCGCGCTGCTGGCGGTCGATGCGGTCACCAGCCTCGGCGGCCATGAACTGCGGGTCGACGACTGGGGAATTGACGCGGTGTACAGCGGCACGCAGAAATGCCTGAGCTGTCCGCCGGGACTTTCGCCGGTCAGTTTCGGCCCGCGCGCGCTGGCGGCGATGGACGCGCGCAAGTCCAAGGTGCGGTCGTGGTACCTCGATGTCTCGATGTTGCGCAAGTATTACACGGGCGGCGGCGGCGGCGGCCGGGTCTATCATCACACCGCCCCCATCAACATGACGTATGCGCTGCACGAGGCGCTCACGATCGTGCTTGAGGAGGGGCTCGACGCCCGCATCGAGCGCCATGCGCAGATGCACCGCCGGCTGCGTGCCGGGCTCGAAGCGATGGGCCTCCGCTACATCCCGCAGCGCTCGCTGCATTCGCTCAATTGCATCGGCCTGCCCGCCGGCGCCGACGACGCGGGCGTGCGCCGCCGGCTGCTCGAGGAGTATGGCATCGAGATCGGCGCGGGGCTCGGCCCGATGGCGGGCAAGGCCTGGCGCATCGGCCTGATGGGCCACGGCTCGACGGTCCGCAACGTGGACCTCGTGCTCACGGCCCTCCGCACGATCCTGGGCTGAATGCCGCCCGCGCATGGCCGCCGACGTGATGTCCCGCCTCGCCACCCTGCTGCCGCCGGGCCGCCTCCTGGACGCGCCGGCCCAGCTCGCGGCCTACGAGAGCGACGGGCTGACGGCCTTTCGCACGACCCCGCTGGCGGTGGCCGTGCCGGAGACGCAGGACGAGGTGATCGCGCTGGTGCGGTTTTGCCACACGGAGAAACTGCCGTTTGTCGCCCGGGGGAGCGGGACAAGCCTGTCGGGCGGATCGCTGCCGGTGCCCGGCGGCATCGTGATCGCGTTAAACCGGCTCAACCGGATTCTGCGGCTCGACCCTGCGCAGCGCTTCGCGGTCGTCGAGCCGGGGGTGGTCAACCTCGCGGTCACGACCGCGGCGCAACCGCACGGCCTGCATTACGCGCCCGATCCGTCGAGCCAGCCGGTCTGCACGATCGGCGGCAACGTGGCCTTCAACTCCGGCGGTGCGCACTGCCTGAAACATGGCATGACCTCGAACCACGTGCTCGGCCTCAAGGCGGTGCTGGCCACGGGCGAGGGGGTGGAATTTGGCGGGCTGAGCCGCGAGCAGGTCGGGCCCGACTGGACGGGATTGTTCGTGGGGAACGAGGGCTTGTTCGGCATTGCGCTGGAAATCACGCTGCAACTGCTGCCCCGTGCCGAGACGTATCACACCGTGCTGGCGGGCTACCGCACGCTCGAACAGGCGGGTGACGCCGTCTCGGCGATCGTCGCGAGCGGGCTGCTGCCGGGGGCGCTCGAGATCATGGACGCGCTGGCGCTCGAGGCCGCGGTCGCGGCGGTGCACGCGGATTATCCCCCGGGGTGCGAGGCGGTGCTGATCGTCGAGCTCGAGGGACCCCGGGAAGTGGTCGCGGCGGAGCGCGTGCGGCTCGACGAAATCCTGGCCCGGAGCGGGGCCGACGAGGTGCGTGTGGCCCGGAATGCCGCGGAGCGCGGGGCGATCTGGAAAGGGCGCAAGAGCGCGTTCAGCGCGGTGGGGCGGCTGTCGCCGGACTTCATCGTGCAGGACGGCGTCGTGCCGCGCCGCCGGCTCGGCGAGGCGTTGCGCCAGATCAGCGCCTGGTCCCGCGAGGCCGGCCTGCGGGTCGCGAATGTCTTTCACGCGGGCGATGGCAACCTCCACCCGCTGATTCTCTATGATGGCCGCGCCCCTGACGGCCTCGCGCGGGCGGAGGCGCTGGCCGGGCGGATTCTGCAGATGTGCGTGGCGATGGGCGGCTCGATCACCGGTGAACACGGGGTCGGCGTCGAGAAGCGCGACTATCTGCCGGCCATGTTTTCCGCCGAGGAGATCGGCTGCATGGCGCGGGTGCGCGCGGCGTTCGATCCGCTGGGCATCGCCAACCCGGGAAAGATGTTTCCCACGGCCGGCGCGCCGGCGCTCACGCAACCCGGGCTCCATCCGCTGGAGCGGTCCGGTGTCATCTCGCGCGAATGAACTCAACCCTCGAACCCACGACGCCGGCCGAACTCGCCGAGGCCGTGCGCTCTGTACCGCGCGCAGTCGTAACCGGTGCGGGCACCAAACCGCGGCTCTCGGCGGCCGGGGACGGCTTCGTGCGGATCTCGACGGCCCGGCTGAACGGCATCATCGAATACGAGCCGGATGAGTTCACGTTCACCGCGCTGGCGGGCACGCCGGTCCGGGAGATCATGGCGGCGCTCGCGGCCCGCGGCCAGTATCTGCCGTTCGATCCGCCGCTGGCCGGGGCGGGGGCGACGCTGGGGGGCACGGTGGCCGCCGGGCTGGGCGGGCCGGGGCGGTTTCGCTTCGGCGGGCTGCGTGATTTCATCCTCGGGGTGCGGTTTGTGGACGGCGGAGGCCGGCTGCTGCGGATGGGCGGCAAGGTCGTGAAGAACGCCGCGGGCTTCGACCTGCCGAAATTTTTCGTGGGCAGCCTCGGCCGGTTCGGCGCGCTGGCGGAAATCACCTGCAAGGTTTTCCCCCGGCCGGCGGCGGTCCGCACCCTGCGGCTGCCGGCCGCCGACGCGGCGGCGATGACCGGCCTTTTGACGGCAGCGGCGAACACGCGCTGGGAACTCGATGCGCTCGACGCGTCGCCGGCCGACGGGGCGGTGTTTGCGCGGCTGGCCGGACCGGCGGCGGCGCTGGACGCGCTCGGGGCCGAGGTATTGGCGCGCTGGCCGGGCACCGCGCTGGCGGAGGACGGGGCGGAGCAACTCTGGCATTCGGTCCGCGAATTTGGCTGGGCTCATCCGGCGGGGGTGCTGGCCAAGGTCGCGCTGACGCCCGCGCAGGTGCCGGAGTTTGCGGCGGTCGCGCATGCGCTGGCCGGGGCGCGCACCTGGGTGGGCGCGGGAGGCAATGTGGGCTATGTGTCGCTGCCCGCCGGCGCGACCCTCCCGCAGGTCGGCTGGCCGGCGCTCACGCTGCGCGGCGACGCCCCGCTCTGGCCGGGCCGGCGGCCGCGTTTTGAAATCATGCGGGCCGTCAAACACGCGCTCGATCCACAGCACCGGTTTCCCGGTCTCGACGACTGACCATGCTCCACTCGATCAAACCGGAATCCCATGGCCCGCTGGGCCGGCCGATGGCGGACGCGGTGCAGGCGTGCGTGCACTGCGGGTTCTGCCTCGCGGCGTGCCCGACCTACCAGGAGTTCGGGCAGGAGATGGATTCGCCGCGCGGGCGGATCGTGCTGATGAAGCAGGTGCTGGAGGGCGGCCTGCCCTGGGCGGCGGCGCAGCCGCATGTGGACCGGTGCCTCGGCTGTCTCGCCTGTGAGCCGGCCTGTCCGAGCGGCGTGGCCTACCGCGATCTGCTCAGCCCGTTTCGGGCGGTGGCGCAGGAGCGGGGAGAATTCCCCCGCCCGCCCGCCGAGAGACTGCGGCGCTGGCTCGCGGCGCAGACGATCCCGTTCCCCGGGCGATTCCGGCTCGCGCTCGCGGGCGCGAGACTGGGCAAATTTTTCCGTCCGCTCGTGCCGAAAATGCTGCGGCCGATGCTGGATCTGGCCCCGGCCGCGGTGCCGCCGGCGGTGAAGCTGCCGCGCGTCACCCCCGCGCAGGGCGAACGGCGGGCGCGGGTGGCGCTGCTGGCGGGGTGCGCCCAGCAGGTGCTCGACCCGGACATCAACGTGGCGACTATCACGGTCCTCGCGCGCAACGGCATCGAGGTGATCGTGCCGGACGCCCAGGGGTGCTGCGGCGGTCTGGCCTGGCACACCGGCGACCTGCGCGCGGCGCAGGCTTTCGCCCGGCGCAACCTCGCCGCCTTTCCCGCCGACGTGGACGCCATCCTCACCAACGCTGCCGGGTGCGGCTCGGCCATGCACGAGTATCACCTCATTCTCCGCGGCACGGCGGACGAGGGGCGGGCGGACGCATTCCGGAAACGCGTGGTTGACGTGAGCGTCTTTCTCGCGCGGATCGGGTTGCGGGAAGCCCCGCGCGGCAGCGGGCGCGCCCAAAAAGTGGCCTATCACGACGCGTGCCACCTGGCCAACGCGCAGGGGGTGCGGGAGGAGCCGCGAAAGCTTTTGCGCGCGATCCCGGGCCTGGAGCTATGCGAAGTGGCGGACGCGCACCTGTGCTGCGGGAGCGCGGGCACCTACAATCTCGACCAGCCGGCGACGGCGGCCTCGCTCGGCGCGCAGAAGGCCAGGGCGGTGCTGGCCACGGGTGCGGCGGTGGTGGCGAGCGGCAACATCGGCTGTCTCACACAATTGCGCGCGCACCTGGAAAAAACCGGTTCGCCGGTGCGCGTGCGCCACACGATGCAGGTGTTGCGCGACGGGTATGGAGGCTGAACGGCGGAAGCCGATGTGGGCGGGGTGGCCAGAACTACGCCTGCGGCAACCTGTCTCCGCTGCCTGCGCAGCCCCCGCGTCAATGCGGCACAAGGCCCGGCCAGACGTAGGCCTGCAGCATGACAAAGCCGCCCATCAGCAGCGCCAGCGCGATGCTGTGCCAGAAAACCGCCCGCAGCACCGTGCCGGCATCGGGGCTGTCGGGATGCCCGCCAGTCGCGACGGCGGCGACAACGATGCTTTGCGCATCGATCATTTTCCCCATCACGCCGCCGGAGCTGTTCGCCCCGGCCATCAGCACAGGCGGGAGATGGAGTTGCTGCGCCGTCACCTGCTGGAGGTTGCCGAACAGCACGTTCGACGACGTGTCGCTGCCGGTCAGCGCCACCCCGAGCCAGCCGATCAGCGGCGAGAAAAACGGAAACAGCATCCCGGTGGACGCGAGGGCGAGGCCCATGGTCGTGTCGGTGCCGCTGAATTTCGTGGTGTAGCCGAGCGCCAGCATCAGCGCGATGGTCAGCAGCGAAATCCGCACCCGCCAGAAGGTGCGGCCGTAGAGGCGGAGGAGCCGGCCCGGCCCGACGCCGAGGCAGCATCCCGCCAGGATACCGGTGAGCAGCAGCGCGGTGCCGGTGGCGGACAGCGCGTTGAAGGCGAAGATGGCTTCCTCGGGCTTGGCCATGGGCTCGGCGGGCACGACGGGCGGCACACGGAGCACCGCCTTGTCGAGCGCCGGGACGCTGATCTTGAGCACGAATTGCCTGTCGAGGTAGGCCTTCACCCCCGGCTGGCCCCAGACGAACACGAAGACCGTCAGGAAAATCCAGGGCAGCCAAGCCTTCCATTTCACCCCGGCGCCCGGCTCACCGGCAGGCAGCGCGACGGGCCGGACGGGAGCCTCGGCGATGATCTGTTCTTCGGCGGGTTTCCAGCATTTCATGAACCCGATCAGCACGCTCATTGAGACAACGGCGCTGACGATGCCCACGAGTTCCGGGCCCCAGTAGTTGCTCACAAACAATTCCGTGAGCGCAAAGCTGACCCCGGTGACGAGACACGCGGGCCAGACGCCGAGCATGCCGCGCCAGCCGGCCTGGGCGGCGACGACCCAGAAGGGAATGATCACGGCGAAGGGGCACAGTTGCCGGCCGACCATCGCGCTGAGCAGGTGCAGGTCGAGGCCGGTGGTCTTCTGCAGCGCGATCAGGGGGGTGCCCAGCGCCCCGAACGCGACCGGGGCGGTGTTGGCGATCAGCGCAAGCTTGGCGGCCTCGAGCGGCTTGAAGCCCAGCCCGATGAGCAGCGCACCGGTGATCGCGACGGGCGTGCCGAAGCCGGCGGCTCCCTCGATGAATGCGCCGAAGCAAAACGCGATCAGCAGCGCCTGCACGCGGCGGTCCCGCGACAGGCCGGCGACCTGGTGCTGTACGATCACAAACTGGCCGGTGTCGACCGACAGCTGATACACGAAAATCGCGTTGAGAATGATCCAGCCGATGGGAAACAGGCCATATGCGGCGCCGTAACCGGCGGCGGCGCCGGCGAGCGGCGCCGGCATGTGGTAGACGAAGATGGCGAGCGCAATGGCCACCAGCAGGCCGGCGAACGCGGCAATCTGTGCGCGCGCGTGGAAAAATGCGAGCAGGCCAAGCAGGGTGACAACAGGCAGGGCGGCGACGAGGGCGGAAAGGCCGACGCTGCCGCCGACCGGGGCGTAATTTTGGGACCAAATCATGGGGTTGGGAGCGGAGCGGGTGACAGCAGGGGAAGGCTGGCAGGCAGCCATGCGTTCAGGCCCATGGCGAGCGTTTTGTGGTCCGTTCGCCGGCACGTCCCATCCGCCCTGAACTCAGGGCAGAAGCAAGATTGTCAACCGCTTCGGCCCGTGCGCGCCGAGCACCAGGATGCGCTCGATGTCGCCGGTCCGGCTGGGGTGATGGCCTGCCAGCGGGTAACACCCCATTGGCGGCCCATAACGCGCAGCCCATCATGACTTCAGTACAACAACCCCCGCTGCCAGAAGGCATCATCACCACGTGTGGCTCCTGCTCATCGTCAATCTGGCCGGCAAAATCGCGGCCTTTCTTCTGGGATGGTCTGCGCCCCCGGTGACCCTCGCGCTCTGGTTTGGACCGGACGCGTTGCTGGCCTATCACCTGTTCGTGCCGTCAGCCCAAGGGGTGGTGCGCGTCCACCGTCGTTTCCAGACCGCCCGGCGTGAGGTCTGGCTGACCATCGACGATGGTCCCGACCCGGTGGACACGCCGCGCATTCTCGCACTGCTGGCCACCTCTCAGGCGCACGCGACCTTTTTTGTAATCGGTGAACTGGCCGCCCGTCACCCGGAACTCCTGCGCGCGATGGTCGCCGCCGGACATGAGGTCGCGCACCACACTCACACCCATCCGTTGGCGACTTTTTGGTGCGCTTCGCCGTCCCGGGTGGGACGGGAGCTCGACGCCGGGCTGTCAGCCTTGGGTTCGGCGGGAGTCCGTCCCACCCGGTTTCGTCCGCCGGCCGG
>CAIXIZ010000469.1 GCA_903919625.1 uncultured Verrucomicrobiota bacterium | reverse complement strand
GCTTTCGGCGCTTGCGCGGCCCCGGATGTCAACAGCATGCCCGGCTGCCCGGAGTGCGTCACGCAGCCGCTGACGGCGGCGGTGCTCGACTGCGGCTGGGCGGCGGCCGCCGGCGGCGGCTTCGGCGAAAACGCACAGGCGCTGCTGCTGTCGTTTGCCGATGTCTTCTTCTATGTCGCCGCCGCCTTTGTGGTAACGCTGCCGCTCCTGCTGCTGCTCGACAAAGGCGGCAACCGCGAGGCTGCCGCCGCCGCACATTGATTTTCCATCGCCTTATTTTATGAACGATCTCCCTGAATCTTCCGCCGCCTTGCCGTCCACCACGCCTCCCGCCGCACCGGCTCCGTCCAAACCGCTTTGGAAACCCGCCCTGCTGGCCATCACCGGACTGGCCATGGTTGCCTGGCTCGCCCATACCGCCCTTCACGTCTATCATTACGTTGAAACCGACGATGCGTACGTGACCGGCCATATGTATCAGATCAGCCCGCAGATCAACGGCCAGGTGAGCGCCGTGCTGGCCGCCTCCAACCAGACGGTGAAAACCGGCGACGTGCTGGTGCGGCTGGATCCGGCGGGACCCGCTCTGGCCGTGCAAAAGGCCCGTGACCAGTTTGCCCAGGCCAAGGCGCAGGCCGAAGAAGCCCGTGCCGTCTTTGCGCAGACCGACACCCAGATCGCCGAGGCCGAGGCCCGCGCGAAACAGGCGGAAGCCCAGCTGGGCGAAACCGAGGCCCAGCTCAATCTCGCCCGGCAAAATCTCGCCCGTAACGAACAACTTTTTTCCGCCGGTGGCATCATCGCCCAATCCGACCTCGACAGCGCCCGCAGCGTCTTTCGCACCGCCGAAGCCGCGCACACGGCCAACCAGGCCAACCTCGGAGCAGCGCGTGCCGCCGTCGCTTCCGCGCAGGCCGCCCGTGACCCGCTTAACGCGCAAATCGCGGCGGCAGCCGCCAGTGTCGCCGTTGCGCAGTCCGCGCTCAGTGACACCGAGCGGATGCTCGCCTACGCAACGATCATTGCCCCGGCCGACGGCCGCATCGGCAACCGGGCCGTCGAAGAGGGCAATTATGTCGCCACCGGACAAATCCTGATGTCACTCGCTTCGGCCGACACGTGGATTGTCGCCAATTTCAAGGAAACCCAGCTCACCCGGATTGTCCCCGGCCAGCCGGTCGACGTGACGGTCGACACCCTGCCCGACGCCATCCTGCACGGCACGGTGGACAGCATTGCGCCGGCCAGCGGATCGCAGTTCGCGCTGCTCCCGCCCGACAATGCCACAGGCAATTTCAACAAGGTTGTCCAGCGCGTCCCTGTGAAAATCCTGTTGGACAAGGACAGTCTGGCCACCGCCGGCCCACGCCTGCGCCTGGGACTCTCCGTGATCGTGAATGTGCGCGTGCGCTGAGACGGACAGGGACACGCGCTCCACCCGAGAGCTGCGAGATATTTTTTCTTGCGCCATATGGGGGAGGCGGCGTTAATCACATCTCGCAGATTTCGTGGACCTTTAGCTCAGTTGGTTAGAGCGTTTCCTTGACATGGAAAAGGTCACAGGTTCGAGTCCTGTAAGGTCCACCATTTTGTAACCCATTGAGGGTTAGTTAGAAACCAATCAATAAATTCTGGATATTAGAAAGTGGCAACACTGGTGGCAACAAGCGTGGTGTTGTGCGGGCTGATTTGGATTTGTGCGCCGATGTGCTTTTTATGAAAATTCCGCTTGCGTTTGTCCGCCATTGGCGGATAGTAAGGCGGATGGAATTCATCCGCCTTCCCAGTTTTGAGAAGTCTGCCACCCGGATTTTTACCGAGGCCGAAATCTTGGAATTGGAGTTGGCGCTGATATTCAGCCCTTTCGCGGTGATGTGATTCCAGAAGGACGCGGCCTTCGCAAGCTGCGCCGCCCCGCTCGCGGACGCGGCAAGCGCGGCGGAGCACGCGTCATCTATTACCACATCACCAACGCCAATCAAATCCTCCTCATCTACGCCTACGCCAAGAACGAGGTGGACGACCTGACCAAACCTCTGATCCGCACGCTTGCCGCCGCCGTCAAAGCCGAATTCCCATGAAAACAACCGCATTCAATGAACTCCTCCAGGGTGTCCGTGAGGCCGGCGCTTATCTGCGCGGCGACAAGAGCGTGGCTGTGCGCGTTGACCGTATCGAACCGGACTCTGTGCTCGCGGTGCGCGCCAAGCTGGGCCTGAGTCAGGCGCAGTTTGCCCGCGCGCTGGGCATCAGCGCGGACACACTGCAAAATTGGGAGCAGGGCCGTCGCCAACCCACCGGCCCGGCGCGCGTGCTGTTGCGGATTGCGGCAAGGCATCCTGAAGCCGTGCTTGAAGCCGTGGCCTGAGCGCGTGCCGGCAGCGACGCCGTGCCATATGGCACCGAATCTGTTGCTGATCGGGTTGAGCCTTTCAATCATGGTCATGGGTTTTCACGGACGGTGGCAGGTGCGCTGGCTGCTCGTAAATGGCCGGCTTGGCGATGCTTTCGTTCAGTCGGTCGAGCCATCGCGGAGCGGGAAACGAAAGGCATGGAAGATCTACCTGCGGTGCAAAGGCGCCGGCGACAAGCCACTCAGCTACATTAGATTTCGACCGGAGCAGGTACAATTGTTCCGGGCGCGGCTGGCCTCGCAGCAGCCGGTCTTCCTGCTCTTCAATCCCGCCAAGCCCAAGCTCGCCATCTTTCCCGAGGCGCTCGTCTGGTAGAGACAAAACCGCCTTGGCTTTGCCGTCGATCTCAGCACCCTCATACCCACCGCCCAACCTGACAAAACTGGAGATTGTCGATGAGATCTACAGCCGCGGTGGCTCACCCCGAAAGAAAGTCGCGGCCATCAAGCTGGGCGACACGCGACTTTCGCCGGCCGAGTGGCGGTCCTGGCGGGAGTACGAGAAGAAAATCCGGGCAGCGGCAGCGGGCAGCTTCCATTTGCCGGATTGAACAGCCGTTTTCAGGTTCCTTGCTTCCGGCCGGAGCCACTCCGTTTTCCTCCCCCGGTGAGCTTGTTCACGGTGGCCCAAGCGCGTTTGGTAGCCGTTTTTTCGCCGACACCGCGTTGTTCGTAACTTTGCTCGATGTGCACCGCCTGGCGCTTTTGCTTGTCGGTGTAACGAGATTTGTCGCCGCTGGGCATGGTGGTCACATCCCGAACACCTGTTTGATTTCTCCGATCTTTTTCCGGACCAAATCGGAAGAGCACACGTCTGAACTCCAGTCACATTACTC
>CAIXIZ010000468.1 GCA_903919625.1 uncultured Verrucomicrobiota bacterium | reverse complement strand
TCCTCGCCGCCCGCGGCCACGTCTGGCGGCAGCCCTGAGCCCGCCTTTGCCCGCAACCTCCTCGCAGCGCCCGCCTCCACGCCATGACCACCCCCACCGTGACCAGCTCGCCGTTTGGCGGGGCCGACATTTTTGCCGCGCTTCCCGGCCTCGAGGTGCCGGTCGGCGGCATCGCCAAGGGTCTGGCGCAGATGTGGGCCGACACCGAGGCCAAGGGGGAAGCGGCACCCGGATCCGACGACGCCCGCGCGACCCAGGTCAATTTCGTCCTCCACCTCGGTCCGGGCACCACCGCCGAAGATGCGGTGGCGCAGTTCCAGATTGCGGTGCGTTTTTCGCAACGTTATCCGAGCCGGGTCGTGGTGCTCTGCCCGCAACGCGGACGGGACGGTCCGGATGAGCTGCGCGCCAAAATTTACGGGGAGTGCTTTCTGGGCAAAGCCCAGGCGGACAAACGCTGCGTTGAGTTCGTGGTGCTGAGCTACCCCCGCGGCGCCCGCGAGCACCTGGAGAACCAGGTCTCCATCTGCCTCTCGACCGACCTGCCGCTGTATTACTGGGCGCACCGTTTCACCAACATGGCGCGCGTGGCCGACTACTGCTACCTGGTCACC
Organism: uncultured Verrucomicrobiota bacterium; assembly: GCA_903919625.1. Classification (GTDB taxonomy): domain Bacteria; phylum Verrucomicrobiota; class Verrucomicrobiia; order Opitutales; family Opitutaceae; genus CAIYUN01. The sequence continues at coordinate 7,154 of CAIXIZ010000468.1, read as the reverse complement.
CGGGCCAACCGCATTCTCATCGACAGTGCGGATTCGCCGGCCGACGCCCTGACCTATGCCTGGCCGCGCCCTGAGGCGGTGCGCGACCTCGCCTTTGCCCGGCTGCTCCATGTGCGCCAGACCCTGGGCCAGTTTCTCAGCCGATACCCCGAGGCCGTGCTGGTCGGCGGTTTGCGATCCGTCGCGCTGGCCCATGCCCCGGCGCTCGCCCCCGAAGCCCGCGTGCTCCTCAACTGGCTCCGCGACCGCCTCGCGCTGTGCGGGAAGAACGACGCCGGATTTGCCCTCACCCCGTTGGCGGCCGGCACCCCCGGTTCGCTGGCGTTGGCCTTTGGCTATTCCGATGCAAAATTTTTCCGCTGGTCGGGTGATTTTGCCACCGGCAAGGCGCAGTTCGAGGCCGACTTCGGCACCGGACGCACGTTGCTGCCCGCGCCCGCCAGCCTGCTTCCGCCGGAAAGTTCGCTCAGTGAGGCGATGTTTTTCTGAGCACTTACGCATGGGGAGTGCACACGCCAGGCGGTTCAGCCCGCTCCTCCGCTCTGCGTGAGGCTTGGACCACAACATATGCCGATGACTGAAACCACCACCGATTATGGTCGTCTGATTGTGGATGAAAAAGCCGCCTTGTTTGCCCGGGCGGCCAGCCTCATTGCCGCGGCCGGGCCGGCCACCGCCAACCGGGCGGGGCAAGCCTGCACCGTGGCGTTCAGCGGCGGCTCGACGCCGCAGGAATGGTATCGCTGGTGCGTCGTCCAACAGGCGTTGCCTGCCGCGGCGACAGCCAACACCTGTTTCACGGTGAGTGACGAACGTTGCGTGCCGCTGGCAGACCCGCAGAGCAATTTTGGCCACGCGGACCGCCTCCTGCTCACGCCGCTCAAGATCTCCCCGGAACGGCGCCAGCCCTGGCCGGTCACGCTGGAGCCGGCTGGCGCTGCCGCAAACTACCGGGCCACGCTCCGGGCGCTCGCCGGAGCAGGACACAACAGGGAACGGGCCTACGATGTTTGTTTCCTCGGCATGGGCGATGATGGCCACACGGCCTCGCTGTTCCCGGGAAGCCCCTTGCTGCACGCGGACGGAGGAGATTTTTTTGCCGCGGTGGAAGTCCCCGGCAAAGGCTGGCGGCTCACGATCACGCCCTCCGGCCTGGGCGCGTGCGGTCAGATCATCGTCCTCGCGCTTGGGGCCAACAAGGCGGACATGCTGCACCGCGTTCTGTCCGGTCCATATGATCCGTCCACCTTGCCTATCCAGATCCTCCGATCCTGCGCTGACCGGGTGCTCTGGCTGGTGGACGGTGCCGCGGCGTCAAAGCTGTAAATTCCTCGGTCAGCCGCCTGTGGCCAAGTCCCGCACGGGTGGACCAGGGCTGTGGTCTCAGGCCTCGCCGGGTCAGCATCCGGCGGGCGGCCGGCTCTGACCGGCGGTGGATCCAACCAGATTTTTCTCCTCGTAACTTGGTTGGCGGCGCCTGTTAATGTCCGGCATGACTTTTACCAACCGCACCGCTCTCGTCACCGGCGCCGGCCGGGGCATCGGCAAGGCCATCGCCGAGGTTCTCGCCGCCCAGGGGGTCACGGTCATCTGTGTCTCCAAGTCGGCGGAGAGCTGTGGTGCGGTGGCCGCCGCGATCACTGCCACCGGTGGCAAAGCGGTGGCCCGCGCGGTGGACGTCGCCGACGGCCCGGCCGTGGCGGCGGCGGCGGAGGCTTTGCTCAAGGAATTTGGCAAAATCGACATCCTGGTGAACAATGCCGGCATCACCAAGGATGGCCTGCTCGCCCGCATGAGCGAGGCCGATTGGAATGCCGTTATCTCGACCAACCTCACCAGCTGCTTCCATTGGACCAAGGTCATCGGCTGGCCCATGTGCCGTGCCCGGTGGGGGCGCATCGTCAACATTTCCTCGGTTTCCGGACTCGTGGGCAATGCCGGCCAGGCCAACTATGCGGCGGCCAAGGCCGGCATGGTGGGGTTCACCAAGTCGGTGGCCAAGGAATTCGCCAGACGTGGGGTGACGGCCAATGTGGTCGCCCCGGGGTTCATCAAAACCGACATGACTGCCGGGCTGAGCGCCGAAGTGCAGACGGCGGCGGCCCAGTTTATTCCCATGCAGCGTTTTGGCGAGGCGGCGGACATCGCGCATGCCGTGGCCTTTCTGTGCGCCGAAGAGGCCGGCTACATCACCGGGCAAGTTTTTACCGTTGACGGCGGCATGACGATGTGACCCCTTCGCAAACCAAGCAAACCTTCCATGATGTCCGACCAAAAAACCATCGAACAGCGCGTCAAGGAAATCATCGTCAACCAGCTCAGTGTCAACGAGGAGCAGGTCACCCCGGCGGCGTCCTTCCAAGACGACCTCGGGGCCGACTCGCTCGACACCGTCGAGCTCGTCATGGCCTTTGAGGAAGAGTTCAAAAGCGAGATCAAGGGGGAGATTCCCGAGGCGGACGCCGAGAAGCTGCGCACGGTCGGACAGGTGATTGACTATATCAAGGGCAAGTCCGCCGCGAACTGAGCCTGCACCGTCCCTTTCCGGCGTTCTACCGAGCCGCACGACGCGACCGCAGGTAGGACGCCTTTTTGTTTTCCCGCCATCTTTTGCCCACTGCTGTCCGCATGGAAAATCCGTCTGATTCTCAGCGCGTTGTTGTCACCGGCCTCGGTGTGGTCCACCGTCTGGGCCATGATGCCGAAACCTTCTGGGCCAGCCTGGTGGCCGGAAAAAACGGCATTGAGCGGGTGACGCTCTTTGATCCCACGCCGTTTGCCACCCAGATTGGCGCCGAGGTGCGGGACTGGAACCCGGAGGATCACATGGATCCGAAGGAGGTGCGGCGCAATGACCGCTACACCCACTTCGGCTTCGCCGCCGCGAAGCAGGCCTTCCAGGACTCCGGTCTCGACATGGCACGGGAGAATCCCGACCGCGTCGGCGTGGTCGTCGGCTCCGGCATCGGCGGCATGGCGACGTATGAAACGCAGCTGAAGCGCATGTACGAGGGGGGGCCGCGCAAGGTCTCGCCGTTCACCATTCCGGCGCTGATCGGCAACATGTGTTCCGGCCTGCTCGCCATCGAGCTGGGCGCCCGCGGGCCCAACTTCGGCATTGTCTCCGCGTGTGCCACCGGCACCCATGCCATCGGCGAAGCCATGCACATGATCAAACGGGGCGATGCCGACGTGATGGTCGCCGGCGGCGCCGAGGCCGCGATCACCCCGTTTGCCTATGCCAGCTTTTGCTCGATGAAGGCCATGAGCACGCGCAATGACGATCCGGCGACCGCCTGCCGGCCATTCTCATTGGGCCGCGACGGATTTATCATGGGCGAAGGGGCCGGGGTGCTGGTGATGGAGTCGCTCGCCCACGCGCGCGCCCGTGGGGCGCGGATCTATTGTGAGATCACCGGTTACGCCGCCACGGCCGACGCCCACCATATCACCATGCCCGACCCGGAGGGCAAAGGTCTCTCCGCCGCCATGACCCGGGCGCTCCAGGCCTCCGGTCTCGCCCCGGACCAGGTGGATTATATCAACGCCCACGGCACCAGCACGCCCTATAACGATAAATTTGAGACGCTCGCCATCAAGAAGGTGTTCGGCGATTATGCGCGCCGGGTGCCGATCAGCTCGACCAAATCCATGACTGCGCATCTGTTGGGGGCGGCCGGCGGCATCGAGGCGGTGATCAGCGCCAAAACCATCCAGACCCAGACGATTGCACCCACGATCAACCTCCACGAGCCCGATCCCGATTGCGACCTCGACTATGTACCCAATATTGCGCGGTCCGTGCCGATTCGCACCGTGTTAAGCAATAACCTTGGTTTTGGCGGCCAGAACGCCGCCGCGGTTTTCCGGGCAATCTAACGGAAGACGAGTTCCGCCGACAATCGGCCGGCTGTAGGCCAGGTCGCTGACCTGGCTGGATGTTGTCCAGGTCTTCGACCTGGCCAACAGCTAGTCCGACCCGAGGACACTTCAGACTTTCTCCACCAACCCGGCCTTGATCGCCTTGACGGCCACCCAGACGCGCTTCGTGCCACCGTTGGCCGTGCGGATGCGGATCTTCTGCAGATTCGGGCGGAACTTGCGTTTCGTGATGCTCGTCACGTGCGTGCCGATGCCCCCGCTCTTTTTCGACTGACCTTTGCGGTTGATGATCGAGCCCTTGACGGGACGGCGACCGGTGATTGCACAGATTCTGGCCATGATGGTTGCGAGTTGGTTAAAGGTTCATGAATAAAGACCCGGGAGTTGGCGAAGCAAGGGTTAATTTGGCGGTCTGCCGGATTGTCTGACGGCGCAGGGACTGCCCGGCTACGGCCCCGAGGCCGCTTCCCGCCGGGCGTGCAGCACCTGAAATTTCTGTCCCATCTGCGCCGGGTGCAGGAGCTGGGTCAGCGCCCTTTTGCGGGGGCTGAGAGGGTGGGTTTCGGTTGCCAGCGTCCGTTCCAGCCAAGTGGCCGCGTGGTGGACAAAAAACGCCTCCTGTGACTCCACGGCCACCGCGGTGAAAGTTCCGGCCGTGAGGGCGGCGATGATCCAGTCCCAGCAGACGTGTCCCGTCAGGTCCTGTTCGCCCGGCCGGGCCAGCAGTTCATTCGTCTGGGAATGCCGATGGTAGGCGCGCACCGTGCCGGCGGGTGTTTCCGTGGCGAGTGCGGTCCAGCTCTTGCCATAGTCGCAGGCGACAAACAACCCGTGCCAGGGTTGGGCGGCAATCGCCGCCGCCAACCCGGCGGCGGCGCGGGGAGCGTCGAAAACGTAGCCTTCGGGTGCGCTGGCCGGCAGCCATTCGGCGGTGACCGCGTTCAGTTCGGTTTCCATCAGGGTTGTGCCCTCACACTTCACGCCCAGTTCGCGCCAGTCATCGCCGCGGCGCACGAATCGCCGGAGCGGTTGCGCATCAAACAGCTCGTTCGAAAACACCACGCATCGGCCGGTCAGCGCCGGCGCCTCGCCGACGCGCACCACGCGTGACCGGGAGAAAGGATGCGTCACGCCGGCGAGTATGCCGGATGTCCGGCCTCCGGCGGCGGCATCGGCGGGTTCGGCCCCAAGTTCGACAAATTCGTGCTGGGTTGCCGCCGCTCCGCCCCCCAGCAGCCCGATGCACGCGGCCATCACCAGCTCGCCGAAGCATTGGCCTGATGTTGCGGCGGTGTAGAAATCCGTCCCTGGTGCGCGTCCCACCCGTCGCCGGTCGCTTCGGTAGTAGCCCACCCGCCCATCATAGAGCGCCAGATCCATGAACTCGGCAAAGGTCAGGGCGCCGCGCCCGCCGGCCCGGGCACGGAACCGCTCCAGAAATTCCGGCGAAACGAGGGTGGTGGCGTTGGACGTTCCCATTTACAACGCGCCCAGTATGCCCATACTGCACGGTCATGCTCAAACGCATTCTCACCATCGCCGCCGGCGTCACCCTCGGGCTGACCATTTCCGCCGGTACGGCGCATTTTGCGGCGCTGTTTGGGTGGTGGCCCAACCGTGACCTCGACCGTTCCGCCTCCACCTTGCGCGAGGTCCTGAAGCTGGTGAATGAAAATTACGTGGATCCAAAGTCTGCCGCCCTGCCGGAGCTCACCAAGGCCGCCCTCGACGGCCTGGTCGGCACGCTGGATCCGCATTCCGAGTATCTTGACGCCGCCGACTACAAGGAACTCCAGGAGGATATCAGCGCCGAGTTTGGCGGGATCGGCGTGCAGGTGGAGCTGAACAAGGCGGGCCGGGTTGTGGTCATCGCGCCGGTTGCCGGCACGCCCGGTGACCGGGCCGGCATCCGTCGCGGTGATGAAATCGTGAGCATCGACGGGGCGGATCTGATCAAACCCGCGATGCAGGACATCGTCACCCGCCTGCGGGGCAAGCCCGGCAGCAAGGTCCGGCTCGGCCTCCACCGGCCCTCGGACAGCAAGGACCTTGCCCTCACGCTCACGCGGGAGAGCATCCATGTGGAGAGCGTTCGCGACGCGCATGTGCTGCCGGATGGCATCGGCTATCTACAGCTGACGCAGTTTGCGGATCATACGGCCGACGAATTTATGAAGGCGCTGAAACAGCTGCAGGCCCAGGGCATGCGGGCGCTCATCATCGATGAGCGCAACAATCCCGGCGGGCTGCTCGACACGGTGGTGGATGTGGCCGGACCGTTTTTTAAAAATGGCGAGCTCATCGTCTACACCCAGGGCCGCAACCCGAAGGACCGCGACGAATATCGTGCCGACAATCCGGCCCCGCCGCTCACGCTGCCGGTCGCCGTGATCATCAACGCCGGCAGCGCCAGCGCCGCCGAAATCCTGGCCGGCGCGCTCAAGGATACCCATCGCGCGGTGATTGTCGGCGAACGCTCCTTTGGCAAAGGCTCCGTGCAGTCGATCTTCAAGCTCGGCAACAGTGACGGTCTGCGCCTGACCATTGCGCGCTATTATACGCCGGGCGGGGAGGTCATCCATGGCCATGGCATCGCGCCCGACGTTGAGATGGTGGCCACGCCGGAGGAGGATCGCAGCCTCGCCCTCCAGCGCGATCGCAGCGACATCACCGATCCGGCCGCGTTTAAGGAACGCTTCGGCATCGAACTCGTCCCCGACCGCCAGCTTGCGGCGGCGGTCGATGTGCTACATGCCACCCTCCTGCTCGGTGACCGTGCCGCCGCACAGGTACCGACGACTGCGGTCCGGCCATGAAATTCTACCCCAGATGGCATGGCGGGCACGGTTCTGTCCGGCGAGAGCCACGGCTGGAATTCCGCCGCCATGACCAACCCCCGATCCTTGATCAAGATCCTCAGGCGGCCTGCCCGCGCTGACCGGGTCAATTCGGGTGTCAGCAAACCTCTGTCATGAAATCCTACGACTTCCTGGTCCTCGGTGGCGGCAGCGCCGGTTTTAATGCGGCCCGTACCGCCGCAGAGCTGGGGCTTCGCACGGCCATTGTGGACGGAGCCCGTGACCTTGGGGGCCTTTGCATCCTGCGCGGCTGCATGCCGTCCAAGACGCTCCTTTATATGGCCGATGTGCTGCATCTGGCTCAAAAAGGAAGAACCTTCGGCCTGAAAATCCCCTCGGCCCGTGCCGACATGAAAGCCATCCATGCCAGAAAGTTGAAAATCATCGCCGACTTCGCCGGCTACCGTGTGGAGG
>CAIXIZ010000467.1 GCA_903919625.1 uncultured Verrucomicrobiota bacterium | reverse complement strand
GGTTTGATCCCGATCTGGTCCACCATCCATCCCCACCCGCCCGGCGGGGGCACAGGGCCTGCTTAATTAGCGGCGGCGCGCCGGTGCTTTCGGCTAGCTAATGTCCCGCAAAAACCCAATGGTCGGCAGAAATTTTGTTTTACAACCCAAACTTCGCCGCCTTCCCTCGTCGCAACCACGTCTTCAACTGACCACGCCGTCCAACCTGTGAGCCAACTCTCCTCGCGCAAATCTTTCCTCGCCCGCCTCCTGGGCACCGCCGCCGTTGCCGGGCTTGCCCCGAAATTGCCCGCGCAACTCGTGTCCCATGCCGCGCCGTCCCCGGGTTCCCCCGGCCGCGCCGCCAACCCCTTTCGCCATCCGCCCGGAGGCCCGCGCCGTCGCCCGACAGGGTTGACCCGCCTCCCGCCGTCCCGCCCCCACCGCCCACCGGTCCATGTCGAAACTGTTTCCCAAATCGGCCAACCGCCTGCCGTTGCAGATTGTGATCTATCTGTTCGTCCTGGGGGGGATCGCGTCGGCGGGGATCAATTACTACGCGACCAACAAGTGGGCCAATGTCGGCTATGCCCCGTTGCAGCCCGTCCCCTACAACCACGCGCTGCATGCCGGCCAGCTCGGCATCGACTGCCGCTACTGCCACAGCAACGTCGAAAAGTCCGGTTTCTCCAATGTCCCGACCGCGCAGACGTGCATGAACTGCCACAGCCAGGTCAAGACCGACAGCCCCCTGCTCGCCGTCGTCCGCAAGAGCTATGAGACCGGTTCCGCGGTGCCGTGGGTGCAGATCCACATGCTGCCGGATTACGTTTATTTCAACCACTCCGTCCACGTCACCCGCGGCATCTCCTGTGTCGAGTGCCATGGGCGCATCGACCAGATGGATGTGGTCGAGCAAAAGAAGTCCCTCACGATGGGCTTCTGCCTCGAGTGCCACCGGGCGCCGCAGGAACACCTCCGCGATCTCACCAAACCGGAACAAACCGTCACGAAGCTCGGCTGGGTGCATCCGGGTGGCGAGGCCGGCCAGGTCGCCCAGGGCCGGGAAGTGATCAAGCGCGAAAATATCCAACCGCCGACAAGCTGCTCCGGCTGCCACCGCTGATGAAACGCAAATTTGAGCATCCCGCGCCTCCCCCGAGCGAGCTGACCACCGGCCCGCGCTACTGGCGCAGCCTGGACGAGCTGGCCGACACCCCGGCCTTCCGCGAGCAGGTCGCGCGGGAGTTTCCCGAAGGCGCCGCGAGCCTGCAAGGCGTGGACCGCCGGCAATTTTTCAAGCTCATGGCGGCCTCGTTTGCGCTGGGCGGCATGGGTCTGGCCGCGGGCTGCCGCCGCCCGGAGGAAAACATCCTCCCCTACGGCAAGTCCGTCGAGGGCGTCATCCCCGGCCTGCCGCAATATTACGCCACGGCGATGCCGGTGCGCGGCGGAGCGATTCCCCTGCTGGCCGAGACGCATCAGGGCCGCCCGACCAAACTGGAAGGCAACCCCAGCTATGCCCCGTACGGCGGTGCAACCAATCTCATCGCCCAGGCCTCGCTGCTGGAGCTGTACGATCCGGATCGCGCGACCGCCCACACCTCGGGCGGCAAGACCATCGACAACGCCGGGGTCAACAAGCTGCTGGCCGACATCGCGGCCGCGCATGCGGCGGATGGCGGCACGGGCCTCCGTTTCCTCGCCGAGTCATCCACCTCCCCCTCTCGCGCCCGTCTGCGGGCAGCGTTGGCCAGCAAATTCCCCCAGTCTGCCTGGGTCGAATATGACGCCATTCAGGACGATGCCAACCTCAACGCCCGGAACTGGCCCGGCAAGTCGTTGTACCATTTCGACAAGGCCACCCGCGTGGTGAGCCTCGACGCCGATTTTCTCCAGGAAGGCCCGCATGCGCTGGCCTATGCCCGCGATTTCGCCAAGGCCCGCAAGGTCACCGGCAAGGAAGACGCCGGGAAGATGAACCGGCTCTATGCCGTGGAGAGCAATTTCACAATCACCGGCTCGATGGCCGACCACCGCCTGCGTCTGGCCAGCAGCCAGGTGGTGGCGTTTACCGCAGCGCTGGCGCAGAAGGTCACCGGGATTGCCCTCTTAGGCGTAGCCAAGGGATTGGATCTCAATGAGAGGGATATGGGCAAGTGGATAGATGAGTGCGCGAAGGACCTGCTGGAGAACAAGGGCAAGTCCATCGTCATCGCCGGGGCTCATCAGCCAGATCTCGTCCATTCCTGGGTAGGGTTAATAAATCAATTGCTGGGCAGCTATGGAACGACGATCAGCCTCCTCAAACCTAATGTGCCCGTGGAGATGGTTCCTTCGGTTGCGATCGACGCACTGACCCAGGCCATGGATGCAGGCACGGTCAAAACGCTGATGATTTTTGGCGGCAATCCAGCGTACAATTTCCCCGCCGACTTGAATTTCGCCGCGCTCACCAAGAAAGTGAAGGAGGTTGTCCGCTTCGGGTATTATGTGGATGAGACCTCGCAGGTGGCCGGGACACATCTGGTCGCCGCGCACTACCTCGAGTCATGGGGCGACGCCCGCACGGCCGACGGCACCTTGGTGCCGGTGCAGCCGATGATCCTGCCGTTGTTCAACGGCCTCACCGAGATTGAGGTCATGGCCCGCCTCGCCGGCGAGACAGTGACCGATCCCTACACGATTGTACGCGAGACCTTTCGGCTCCACTCGATCGGCGACTTGGAGAAAAACTTCCGCAAGTTCCTCCACGATGGGGTGCTTGCTGGCTCGGCTTGGGATACTACCAACTCAGTGCCCCCCGATATGTCGCCAAGGTTTGTGCCTGCGTTCGCCGCTCTCTCCGAGAACAGCCTCGAGGTCCGCTTCGTCGCCGACCTCAAGGTCGACGACGGCCGCCATGCCAACAACGGCTGGCTGCAGGAGTGCCCGCACCCGATCACCAAGCTCACTTGGGACAACGCCATCAGCGTCAGTCCCCGGCTCGGCAAGATCCTCGGCATCGATCCGAAGGGCGCGCTCATCCAGGTTTCCCGCAAGGAGCTGTCCGAGATGGACCGCGGCCATGAGAACTCCTACATCGGCGAGCTCACGCTGCCGGATGGCAAAAAGATCAAGGGGCCGCTCCATATCCAGCCCGGCCTGGCCGACTGGACCGTCATCCTGCCGCTCGGTTACGGTCGCACCGCCTCCGGCCGCGTGGGCGGCAATGCCGAAAAGCCGGTGGGCCACAATTTCTATCCGGTCCGCACCAGCGCCGCGCCGCATTTCGTCACCGGCGCCAAGCTCGTCCGCACCGATGAGCGTTACTCGCTCGGCACCACGCAGGAGCATTGGTCGATGGAAGGCCGCGACCTCGTGCGCGAGGCCAACCTCGACGAATTTCAGGAAAATCCCGGCTTCGTGGCCGAGGAGAGCCTGGAAGCCCATTCGCCCGCCATCTACAACGAGCTGACGGCTGAGGAATTTGCCAAGCTCCCTGCGGAGAAGCGCGCCCTCATCACCGCCCAGCGCGCCGCCAATGTGGACCAGCAGCGCGGCAACTCGCTGTACGAGACCCCCAAGTTCACCGGCGTGCACCAATGGGGCATGAGCATCGACCTCAACACCTGCATCGGCTGCAACGCCTGTGTCGTTGCCTGCCAGGCGGAGAACAACATCCCGATCGTCGGCAAGCAGCAGGTCATGGGTGGCCGCATCATGCACTGGATCCGGCTCGACCGCTACTATGCCGACGGCAACGCGGACGCCACGGCGTTCGGCGGCGAGGGCAACCGCGAGATCCCCGAGGATCCGCAGGCCATCGTGCAGCCCATCGCCTGCCAGCATTGCGAGCTCGCCCCGTGCGAGACGGTGTGCCCCGTCAACGCGACGGTGCATGATCCCGAGGGCATCAACACGATGGCCTACAACCGCTGCATCGGCACGCGTTATTGCGCCAACAACTGCCCCTACAAGGTGCGCCGGTTCAACTATTTTG
>CAIXIZ010000466.1 GCA_903919625.1 uncultured Verrucomicrobiota bacterium | reverse complement strand
TGACATAGTCGCGGCCAGAGACCACGACCAGAAGGGAGGTCTCCTCGCCCCGTAGGCAGTCCTCAATCAGAATCTGGCTGCCGGCGGAGCCAAACCTGTTGCCCGCCAGCATGTCGCGCACCGCCGCCTCCGCCTCGGGAAGCGTCGCCGCAACGACCACCCCTTTGCCGGCGGCCAGACCGTCGGCCTTGATGACAATCGGCGCACCGCGCTGCCGCAGATACTCAAGCGCCGGTTGAATCTCCGTGAAAATTCCGGCCGGGGCGGTCGGGATTTTATACTTCTGCAAAAGCTGCTTTGTAAAAACCTTTGACGCCTCAAGCCGGGCGCCGTCGGCTTTGGGGCCATAGGCCGGGATGCCAGCGACCGTGAGCGCGTCCACCAGGCCAAGCGACAACGGGACTTCCGGCCCGACGACGACAAACTCGAGACGCTCCCGGCGGACCAACTCGACGAGACCGGCGATGTCGTCGGCGGCGACCGGGACACACGGCACATCCTGCGCAATCCCGGCGTTGCCAGGTGCGCAGATGACACGGGGGCGCACGGGTGAAGCGACGAGCGCGCGGACGAGCGCGTGTTCGCGCCCGCCGGCACCGACAACCAGGACAGAATTTGGCAAGGCAGCAGGCATGGGCCGACCAGCATGAAACATCTGGCGCGCCGGCGGCAAGCGCGCAAAGGTCAACCCGGCCATTCCGTTGCCCGCCGCTGAGGAAGAAAACCTGGCACGGACTGTGGCACCGGCCCCATCCCCACCGGACTTACAGCACAATTTTGATGCCCTTGCGGAAATAGGTGGGGACATCGAGGTCCTGGCCCTCGAAGAGATTGCGGTCAGTCTTGTCGAAATAGCCGCGGCTCTCGGTCTCGCCGCCAAAGGCAAATTCTTCCTGCGCCGCCCGCGCGGCGGCGGCCGCGGACAGGCGGAAAGATCCGGCTGAGGCAGCGCGGGCTGGTGAAACTGAGCCCTCCGCGTCCGGTCCGGCCGCTGCCACCGGTCGCGCCCGCGGGGGGTGGACGGGACGACGGGCGGCGCCCCCACGCGTGCCGAGATCGCTGGTGCCAATGACCACAATGTCCACGCGGCCCTGCATCTGCTCATCAATCACCGCGCCCATGAGGAGGTGAGCCTCGCGGCCAAACTGATCCGCCACCGCCGTCATGATCTCATTGACGCGGGTCAGCGTGAGGTCGGTACCACCGATGATGTTGACCAGCAGCCGGTCGGCCTTGCGGGCAAACTCAGGGGTGGTGAGCAGGGGGCATTGTTTCAGGTTTTCCAGTGCGGCGGCCCCGGGATCTTCGCCGGCGCCGCTGCCCAGGCCAAAGAGCGTTTTGCCCCCTTTGGTCTGGAAGGCCTGCTGCAAGGTGGCGAAGTCGAGGTTGATCAGCCCGGTGCGAAAGAGCATCGCCCAGATCGACTTCACCCCACGACCGATCCACTCGTCGGCCCGCGCAAACGAATCGAGCGCGGTCTCCCCCTCGGTGGCTTCCTGCAGCAACACATCATTGGGCAAAGGAATCACCGCGGCACAGACGGACCGGAGCGCCTGCAGCCCCTCCTCGGCCTGCTTGGCGCGGCGGCCTCCTTCGAAACTGAACGGAAGCGTGACAAAGGCGACCACCAGCGCGCCGGCTTCGGCCGCCAGCTCGGCCACCACGGGGGCGGCCCCTCCACCCGTGCCACCGCCCATGCCGGCGACCAGAAAGACGAGGTCGCAGTCCTTGACCACCGCGGCAATTTTTTCCCGGTCGGCTTCGGCGGCCGCGCGGCCCAGGCCAGGGTCACCCCCCGCGCCCAGGCCTCGGGTGACGGACGCCCCCACCAGCACCTTGTCCTGCACCGGGGAAGCGGAGAGCGCCTGGAGGTCGGTGTTGACCACGGCAAGCTGGAGACGGTCAAGATTGTCCATCTTGAGCCGGTCGACCACGTTCGAACCGGCGCCACCCACCCCGACCACCTTGATGGCAATCGCGCGGTCGGTGAGAATTTCGTGGGCGAGCGAAAGCTCGGATGGGGGGATCTTGGGTGGCATGGCTCAGCTCCCGAGGGAGAACAATTTTTTGAAGAACCCGGACGAAGTGGTGCGCCCGCCCCCCGCCGAGGAGACGAGTCCGGTCAGCCCGTAATGCAACAGCCCGAGCACCGTGCTGAAGCCGGGTCCCCGGAGGTTCTCGTTCACCCAGGCAGGCGGCTCGCCGAGGCTGGCGGGCACCCCGAAGACTTTCGCCGCCGCCTCGTCGATTCCGGCAAGCTTGGAGGCGCCTCCGGTCAGAATCACGCCGGCCGTGGCCGTGTCAGGAGCAAAGGCCGCGCCCAGCCTCTTTTTGACCACCTCAAAGATTTCCGCCGTCCGGGCGGCGGTGATCTGCTCAATGGTATGGCGCGGGAACTGCCGGTCACCGACCGCAAAATCCCCATTGAGCCAGACTTTGTCCGATCGGTCGCGGGTCGTGACTGTGCCGCGGCCAAAACGCAACTTCAGCCGTTCCGCCTGCTCTTCGGTGACCCGCAGGCCGAGCGCAAGGTCGTTGGTCAGGTGACCGCCGCCCACCGGCACCACCCCGGTCAGTTGCGCACAGCCCTCGCGGTAGAGCGCAAAATCGGTCGTGCCGGCACCCAGATCAATCACCACCGCCCCGTTCTGCCGGTCGTCAGGCGTGGTCATCATCGCGCCTGAGGCCAGGCTGGAAATGATCAGCTCCGCCACGGGCACGTTAAATCCGCGGATGACATGGATCTGATCCGCGATCCGGGCTTCCTGCCCATGCACGGTCCAATAGGCGGCCTCCAGCCGGCGGCCGGCCAGGTGTTCCGGCTCGGCCACCAGGCGGCCGTCGAGCCGAAAGGGCCGCCGGATGTGATGCACCACCATCCGGCCTTCGGGCAGGTGCTTGGCCTTGGCCAGGCGGCAAACATTGTCGATGTCGAGCGCGCTGACCATGTTGTCGGCCGAAGAGACGTTGACGACCGCCTCATTTTGGAAGCCTTCCAGATGCCCGCCGCTCTGCGCCAGATACACCTCGTCGATGCGCACGCCGGCGTTGCGCTCGGCCTGTTCGAGCGCCGCGTGCACACAGTCGCTGGCCGCCTTGAAATCGACGATGGTGCCTTTGATCACCCCCTGCGACGGACTCTCCCCGAGGCCGATGAGGTGCACGCTGTGCCCGCGGGTGAACTGGCCGACCAACACCGTGATTTTTGAGGTGCCGATTTCGACCGCACCGATATATTTGGTCCTAGAGATCATGCTGGGCAAGGTTTGCGGGGGAGGGAAAATAAGCATCCGCCGCCGTCGGCGCCGGCAGGGTTCGTCGGGCGGAGGTAGTGCCGCCGTTGACGGCGAGGCCGAGCGAGACCGGCACCTGATTATGGCTGCCACCCACGGCAAGATTGACCGACGCCATCGGCCCGGCCGGTCCGAAGGGGCCACGTGCTTCCGCCACCTTGGCCAGCGCCAGATCGAGCAGTTCCACCTGCCGGGGAAAACTCTCCCGGGCGTCAAAAATGATCTCCTGCACGGCCGCCGATTTCACGACAATCACCCCGTTGGTGGCGAACTGGGCCAGCGACACCACGCGAAAACCCCGCGCCAACGCCGGCACGCCGGTTCGGGCGGCGGCGAGCAGATCCGCCACGGCGGCGGCGGTCGCGCCCTCAATCGGCGCAAGACCGGTTCCGGCCGCCTTCAGCCGCACCCCGTCAAGATAGGGCAGCTGCTCCAGGGCCTCCGGAGTCAGGCCCACACCGGCAAACACGGTGCCATCACGCGCCATCAGCCAGGTGCGTGGCGCGGAATCACCGGACTGCGCCAGGATGCGCCCCACCGGCACCCGCTCGTGCAAGGTCACTCCCAGCCGGTCGGGAAGCAGCCGCGTCAGCTCGGCCACCTCCACCTGGCCGCTGCCCAGCAGCCGATGTTGCAGTGCGGCCAGATCCAAAGCCAGCAGTGCGGCCTGCGGCGGCAGCGCGAGGGTTTCCCGCACCCAGGTTTCGTCCAACGTGCCATCGGTGCGCACCACCAGGCCACGCACGGGCGTGCCATCGGCCGGTGCCACCAGGCGTCCGGGATTGGTTTGCAAGGTGGCCCACATCTCCATCCCGCCCCAGCAGGCCGCGAGCACCACCCCCGTGAGACCCACGGTTCGGGCCAAGGCAAAGATGCGACGCCGGCGGCCCTCACGCGACATGGCGCGGGGCTTCACCGGCTGCGGAAGATCGCGCCAGGAACGCGGCGGCGGAAGATTGATGGCGGGGGGATTCATGCTCGGTCGACGGCAATGGGGCGATGGCGTTGCACAGCCGAACTGACCAACTCCCTGACCAGTGCTGTAAAATCCAGCCCCGCAACGCGCGCGCTCATTGGCAACAGGCTGGTCTCCTTCATGCCCGGAAGGGTGTTGATTTCCAGCAAATAAAGCGGGTTGTTCACATTTTGTTCAGAGGCCAGGATAAAGTCCACGCGGGCATAGTCACGACAACCGCAGGCGGCAAAGGCCGTCTCGGCCGCAGCCTGCACGGCCCGCGTCGTGGCGGCATCAAGCGGCGCCGGCGCAAAATATTCCGTGAGCCCTTTCGTGTATTTGCTCACAAAGTCATAGACTCCGGAGCGCGGGCGGATCTCCACCACCCCGAGCGCATGGCCGTGCACCACCCCGACCGACAATTCACGTCCGACCACCCGCTCCTCCGCCAGCCACTCTCCGGCAGTGATGGTCGCCAGCTTGGCCTCGAGCTCGCCGCGGTTGGCAATCAGGGCCAGCCCCACGCTGCTGCCCTCGTTGTTTGGCTTGATCACGAGCTGTTCGCCCAACCGGGCGGTGAGATCTGCGGCGGCGGGCTTTTGGGTGGCGGCAAACGCCAGCCCATTGGCCACGCCGACCCCGCGGGCGGCGACCGCCTGCTTCGTGCGCGCCGTGTCCATCGTCAGCTCGCTGCTGGCGGCGTCACAGCCGGCATAGCCCACCCCCGCCGCGTCGAGCAGCCGCTGCATCCCGCCGTCCTCGCCAAACGTGCCGTGCAAAGTCGAAAACACCACGTGTTGCCCGGCAGTGAGCCCGGGGGGCAGGCGGTCCGTCCCGATTTCAAACAGCCGCGTCGGGAAACTCCGCGCCAGGGCCAGGGCACAGGCCCGCCCGGAACCGATAGACACCTCGCGTTCGGCCGAGGTGCCACCGCACAGCACGGCGATGACGGGCCAGGGCAGGCTCACAGCACATCCTCCCATTTTTTCCCATAGAGCAGCACCTCCGGCTCGAGCCGGACACCCTGCGCCTGCTCCACCCGGGCACGGATCCGGCGCACCAGCGCGATCACTTCGGCGGCAGTCGCCCCGCCCTGGTTGACGATGAAGTTGGCATGCGTCGGCGAGACCATCGCCCCTCCCACCCGTTCGCCCTTGAGCTGGCTCGCCTCAATCAGACGCCCGGCAAAATCACCGGGCGGGTTCCTGAACACACACCCGGCGCTGGGTTCGCGCGGCTGGGTCTTCTGCCGTTGGTCGCGGAAAGCCTCCAGTTGGCGGGCAATGTCCGCCGCCCCGCCTGGCGCGGCCGGCCGCAGCAGGGCGCCCAACGCGATGACCCCCTGCAGTTCCGCGCAATGCCGGTAATCCACCTGCAGTTCATCCCGCCGCAGCACGCCTACCGTGCCGTCCGGCCTCATCAGGCGCACGGCTTCCACCACATTGAACATCCAGCCGCCCATCGCGCCCGCGTTCATCCGCAGGGCGCCGCCCACATTGCCCGGAATCCCTTCCAGAAACTCAAAACCGGCGAGGCCCGCTTTCGTGGCCAGACCGCACAATTGCTTCAACCGCAGTCCGGCGCCCACCCAGACCCGTCCGTCCGGCCGCAGCTCAAACTGTTCCCAGGCCGGCTGCCGAAGGCTGACCACCAGTGCGTCCACCCCCTCGTCCGGCACAATGAGATTTGATCCCCGCCCCAGCACCGCGACCGGCACGCGGCGGGTCTGCGCGCCACGCAGGAGCACGGCCAGGTCTTCTTCTCCCGCGGGTTCGGTGTAGATCCGGGCCGCCCCTCCTACCCCCAGGGTCGTTTTGCGGGCCAGCGGTTCTTCCCGGCGCAAAATTGTCCCCGCTGAAACCAGCGCCCCGAAGGCCGCGGCATGGGCATCCCACTCCGCGGATGTTTTCTCTTCCGCCGCGACCCGGTCGAGCCAGCGCCGCGCCATCTGATCAATGTCACCCGCCCCGACAAAGGCGACGAGATCGCCGGGTTTGCGCGCCTTCGCCAGCGCCCGGAGCAGGCCGTCGGCATCGCCCGGCAGATAGGTCACCGCCAAAGCCGGGGCGGCCCGTTGCAGTTCGGCATAAAGATCCGCCGTCGTCCCGCCGGCCAGCGCCACCTCACCCGCGCCATAGACATCGAGCAGAAAGATGGCATCCCCCAGCGCAAGCGCCGCGGCAAATTCCGCCCTGAACTGCGCCGTGCGGGTAAACCGATGCGGTTGAAACACGACGACCAGCCGGGCCGGCGGGAACCCGGCCGCCGGAACGGACGCCCGCTGCCGCAGGCTGCCCAGCAGCGCCCGGATTTCCGCCGGGTGATGCGCGTAATCCTCAATGACCGTGAGCGCACCGCCGGCGCGCAGGACACTTTGCCGGCGGCGCACGCCGGCAAAGTCCGCGAGCGCCCGCTCCGTGAGATGCGCCCCCATGAGCTGGGCGGCGGCGAGCGCGGCCGTGGCATTGGCCGCGTTGAAGTCACCCTGCAGGGCCACGGTCGCACCCCGGAGGGAAAAACTTCCCCCCAGCTGCAGGGTCATGCGTCCGCCGACCTCATGCCGGATCCCGGCGGAAAAATTTCCGCTGCGGCCGAAGGTCGCCGCCCTGGGCGCGACCCGGGCCGACAACGCGCAGGCGTCACTGACCAGCACCGCCCCGTGGGTCCTCCCGAAGAGCGCGGCAAACGTCGCTGCCAGGTCAGCGGGCCGGTGATATTGGTCCGGATGATCCCAGTCGAGATTCACGGCCACGGTCAGCTCGGGGGCAAACCGGTCGATGGTGCCGTCGCTTTCGTCAATTTCGGCGACCACCCAGTCGTTGGATCCGGCCTGCGCCGGCGACACCGTGTCATCGGTGAACAGCCCGCCGAGGATCCAGCCAGCGGGAAAATCAGCGGCCCGCAACGCGGTGATGAGCAGCGCCGTGGTGGTGGTTTTGCCGTGTGAACCGCAGATGGCGGCCAGTTTTTTTCCCCGGGTCGCCTCGGCCAGCAGCTCGCCCCGCCGCACCAGCAGCAACCCCCGGGTTCGGGCC
>CAIXIZ010000465.1 GCA_903919625.1 uncultured Verrucomicrobiota bacterium | reverse complement strand
CCGCACCGCCGGATGCTCCGGTGCGATGGCGGATGAGTGCACCAGCAGTCCGCATTCCACCGGCACCTCACCTGCGCCGGTGAGGGTGACCCCGGCACGGACGAGCTGGGTGCGCATCGCCTCCGTCATCGCCTCATCTTCGCCGCTCACGGTGAATCCGAGCTGGGCGAGGTAGATGGCGAGCGGGCCGACGCCCATGCCGCCAACCCCCGCACAGTGAATGGCGACCACGGCATGTCCGAAAAGTGGCGGGGGCGCGGAGCGTCTCATGCGAGCGTGAACGGCATCGCCACCGTGGCGGAGCCGGGTTGGTGGAGCGTCTCCAGATCGTCCAGAATGAGGCCGAGGGCACCGGGCCGGTCGAGGTTTCGCAGTCCGATGCGAAAACGCGCAAGCCGCTGTTCGTCATTCACCAGCGCAAGTGCCAGGGGCCCCAGTTGGTCGAGTTCGGTCTGCTCCAGCACCAGTCCGCCCCCTTCGCGCGCGAACCACGCCGCATTCGCCCGTTGGTGATTGTCGGCGGCATGAGGAAAAGGGACGAGGATGGCCGGCGTCGCGCAACGCGCCAGCTCCGCAATGGTCCCGGCGCCGGCCCGGGAAACAACGAGATCGGCGGCGGACAGCACCGCCGCCATGTCATCGCTGAAGGCAACAAACACCGCCGCCACCGGCCGGCCGGCCGCGTCGGGCAGGGAAAGCCTTTCCTCGGGACCTTTCCCGGGACCGGTGATGCAGCAAACCTGCACCCCGGCGGCGGCGAAGGCCGGCAGCTCCCGGCGCACCCACGCATTGAGCGCCGTAGCGCCCTGGCTGCCGCCCAGCACCACCAGGACTTTTCTCGCCGGATCCAGGCCCAGGCTCGCGCAAGACTGGGCCCGGGACCGGCGGGCAATTTCAATCCGCACGGGCAGCGCGGCGTGCCGGCGCACCCGGTCGGGCATGCCGGCCAAGGCCACGCCCGGGGGCAGATAGACGCGCCGGGCCAGCCGGCCAAGCTGCCGCGTCGCGCGACCAGGCACGCGGTTGGCCTCATGCAACGCGACCGGCACTCCGCTCAGCCAGCCGGCGAGCACCACCGCACCGGTGGTGAAGCCGCCGAAACCCACGATGACCGCCGGTCGCCGGGCCCGGATGAGCCGCCGGCTGAAGCGCAGCCCGCGCCACAGCTGCCACAGGAATCGCGCCAACCGGACGGGATCGCGCGCGTACGGCGCGGCCGGCAGGGCCGCAAATTTCAACCCCGGATATTTTGCCCGGAGCCGGGCATCGATGGATTTTTCACTGACCAGCAAGGTCACCCCATAGCCGCGGGACACCAGGCCTTCGGCCAGGGCAATTCCCGGTGCAAGATGGCCGCCGGTCCCGCCGCAGCAGACAAGATAATGTTTCATCGGTGGCAAAATCCGGGCGGAGGAGGGCAGCCCGGCTAAGCCAGTTCCTCCAGGGTACGTGGCGCCCGCCCCAGGCCGGCCCGCGGCCAGGCCTGCCGGGTGTTGATGATCAGACCGACCAGCAGTCCCATGAGCAGCAGGTTGGACAGTCCGGCGCTCAAAAAGGGCAGCGACATGCCCTTGGGCGGCACCAACCCGGTGACGACGAGCAGATTGATCAACGCCTGGACCGCGACAAACATCAGGGCTCCCGCCACCAGGAGAAACTGGTACAGGTTCGGCGCCCGCCGCAAATGCACCAGCCCCACGCCAAAGATGAGGGCGAACACCCCGACCACCACCAACGTGGCCCGCAAGCCCAGCTCCTCCCCGAGCACGGGGAAAATAAAATCGGTGTGGGCCTCCGGCAAATAGGCCAGCTGCTGGCGTCCCTCGCCCAGCCCCACGCCGCCGACCCCGCCGGCCGCATACGCGGCAAGCGCCTGCTTGAGCTGATAGGGCGGCTCGGCCTCCCAAAATTCCGTCAGCCGGCGGAGCCGATTGGGGTTGTGAATGACCAGCACGGTGAAACCCGCCACCGCCACCGCCACCGCCGTCAGCAGATGCCGCCACTTGGCCCCGGCCAGAAACAGCATGCCCAGGCCGACCGCCAGCGTGAGCGCCGCCATGCCGAAATCCGGCTCACCCAGGATCAGCCCGGCAAACGCGCCAATGATCGCCAGCGGCAGGAGGAAGCCCCGCCGCAAATCCCCGATCCGCGTCTGGTTCACCGCCAGATAATGCGCCAGGCAGATGACCAGGGCGAGCTTGGCAAATTCAGAAACCTGAAACCGCATCGCACCCACACCGAGCCAGCGCCGGCTGCCTTTGACCGCGATGCCGAGGCCCGGCACCAGCACGAGGAGCAGCAGGAGCAAGGCGGCCCCCCCGATCACCCAGACGTGCCGCCGCAACCGTTCCAGATCCAACCGGCTGACGGCAAAGGCCAGCGCCGTCGCCACCACGACCCCCACGATTTGCTTGCTGAGATACTGGTAAGGCACCTCCACCCCCTGTTTGTTTTTGAATGCCGCGCTGGCGCTGAACAGCACCGTGAGCCCGAGTGAGGTCAGGGCGATCGCACAGACGACAATGACCGTCGCCGGATCAAATCCCAGCCGGACGCGGGGTCTTGGCGGGGGTTCCGGCGCAATATCGGTGCAAGGGATGGCGGGGCGCATGGTAATTAGGTGTCTGGCCGCATGCGGCCGGAGACTCAGGGGATTTTCGGCGCACCGCTGTCTTCGATTTTGATGATGGGGGTGTCGGCGGCCGGCCCGGTTGCAGTCACACCGGCAGCATCCCGGGCCGGGGTCTGCAGGGAAGGCAACGTCAGATTGCCCGGGGAGGAGGCCGCCACGGGAACAATGGGGGTTACCGCGTCTGGCACGGGCGAACTCTGTCCGGGTGGCGCAGCTTTGTCACCGGCGGGCTGCGAGCCAGGAATTTTCAATTCCTGGCCAACCCGGTTTCGCGCAATCTCACCCAGCGTTTCCCTGGCTTTTACCACATGGGTAATGCCCCCCGCCGGGGCCGATCCCGCAGTGGCAGGCAGGGCCGGTTTCGTGATGCCGGGGGCCGGCAGCCGTAATTTGTCACCGGCATGCACTGTGTCGGCGTGGAGATTGTTGAGCTTTTTGAGCGCGTCGGCGGTCGTATGGCTGCGCTGGGCAATGGCGCCGAGCGACTCACCGGCTTTGACCGTGTAGGCGGTGGTTTCCGCATCGGCCACCGTGGTGGAATCGGCGGAGGCCGTCCCGGCGGCCGGCTTCCCGGGAAGCAAAAGCTTCTGGCCGACTTTCAACAGGGTGCTGGCCGAAAGGTGGTTGGCGGTGGCCAGTGCATCCACGCTGAGGTGGTTGTTTTTGGCGATTGTCCACAGGCTGTCGTTGCTTTTCACGGTGTAGGTGACCGGCGCCGCCGCCACCGGGGAGGGCGCCGCCGGTGCCGCCAGCAGGAGCGCGTCGGCCGCAGGCGTGCCGGGCCGCGTGGGACTGACCCGCGGCATGGCCGGTGCGTCGGGATCAAACCTTGCCGCCGGGGCCGGCCCGACCGGGACGATGGGCGAGGCGGAACCGCTCACCGGCGAGATCGGCGCGGCGGCCGTCTCGCCGCCGGCGGCCTTGCCGGTGGAGCGGCAGCCAGGGATGGCAAAAATGAACATAAAGACAGCGACGTGGATGGCCACGACGGTTCCGATGATTTTTAGACGGTTCATGAGGGTTGGGCGATAAGGGTTGAGGAAAGGAAAGCAAGCGGCGCCGGCCGGGGCGCGAGCGCGTGAACGAGTGCGACGAACTGCGCGCCGCGGTCGGCATAGCCCTTGAACTGGTCAAAGCTCGCAAAGGCCGGGCTGAGCAGCACATGGCCGCCGGGTCGCGCCAGCGTGGCGGCGCGCTGCACCGCGGCGGCAAGGTCACCGCATACCGTGTGGGCGACACCGCAGGCGAGACAGGCGGCGGCCAGCGCCGCCCGGGTTTCACCGATGAGCAAGGCATGGCTCACCCGCGGGGCGATGCGCCCGACGAAGGCCGCGAGGTCGCCGCCCTTGGATTTGCCGCCGGCGATCAGCAGCACCGGGGCGGCAAAGCCAGCCAGCGCTGCCTCCGCGGCGTGAAAGTTGGTGGCCTTGGAATCGTTCCACCAGGTGACCCCGTTCACCCTGGCCACGGGGGCAAGGCGGTGTG
>CAIXIZ010000464.1 GCA_903919625.1 uncultured Verrucomicrobiota bacterium | reverse complement strand
GCGGCGGCGGCGAAGGCGGGTGACACCTCCATCCGGGCAAAGGCTGCGGCCAACATCACCGCTGGCGATCGGATCATCCTCGACATTGACAGCGTCGGTCACGGCACCGAGACCGTCACGGTCAAGGCCGTGGTCGCGGCGGCGGGCGGCGGCGCTGGCGGACGCGGTGGCCGGGGCGGCGGCGGCGGGGGCGCGACCCTTGAGCTGGCCGCGCCGCTCAAGTTCGACCATTCGTCCAATTTGCCTTTCAGCGTGCGAGGAACGGGCCTCTCTTTCCAGCCGGCGGCGGCGCTTGCCCATTCGAGCAACGAGCCCGTGCTGCCGCTCGGCACGGGCATCACACTCGACAGCCCGCTGTCCAAGGATCACGCGATCAATGCCGTCGTGCGCGGCACGTCGGCCACGGCCGAAGCCGCTCCGGGAACTCTCACGCCCAACCTCTGGTTCGGCGGCCCCGCCCTGGGCAGCGCCGGCAACATCGTGTTGCGTGACGCCAGCGGCCTGGTGGCGGACAGCCTCAACTACGGTCAAGGCGGCAACAACAACGGCATCATTGATCCGTGGGCCAACGAAGGTTATCAAGGCATCTCCGGCGCGCTCGTGCATGGCTGCTACGTCGCCTCGCCCGCTCCGGCAGGCGGACGCGGCGGCCGGGGCGCGCCTGCCCCCGCTGCGCCCGCCGCCGGCAGAAGCGCGGGCCGCACATCCGACGGCGCGGACACTGACAGCAACTGCACGGATTTCCAGTTGCAGACCCCCACGCCCGGCGCGCCCAACCAGAAGCCGCAGTGAGGAATACTCGAACTTAGGTTCGTCACCAACCGATGGCTCATACTCGACGCTTCTGGCCTTGGTGGCGTCGCGCGTTGACGGGCCTGAGCGCGCTGGGGTTGGTCTTGAGCGGCTACCTCGGCTGGCATTATCTGATGGGCGGGACGGTGATTGGTTGTGACGGCGGGGGCTCGTGCGACCAAGTGCTCAGCAGCCGGTGGTCGACCATCGGCGGGGTGCTGCCCGTCAGCGGGCTGGCGGCCGGCGCTTATCTGGCGATGCTGCTGGCGAGTTTTTTCATTGGTCCGACCACGGAGGGGCCAGTTCGGCGGCTGGCCTGGCAAGCGCTGCTGGTTTTGGTCGGGGCGGCCGCCGGAAGCGCCGTGTGGTTCATTTTCGTGCAGAAATGGCTTATCGGGGCTTTTTGCCCCTACTGCATGGCCACGCATCTCACCGGACTGCTGCTGGCGGCTTTGGTGGTGTGCCAGACCCCCAGACAACTCGACGACAATTCAACCGATGTCACGCCGGGGAATCCTGCCCCGAACGCGACAACGGGCGCGGTGCCTGCTCCCACAGCCGCGCCAGGGCGTGTGCTTGGGCCATGGCCCGCGATGGGCCTGCCCATTGTCGGTCTGGCCCTGGCCGGCATTCTGGCTGTCTGCCAGCTTGGCTTTGCCCCCCCGGCCGCTTATCGCGCCGGCGAGTCGCATGATGATCAACTGCCCGCCATAGATTCCCACGCCGTGCCCCTGGTCGGTTCGCCGGACGCCCGCTACGTCGTCACCCTGCTTTTTGATTACAAATGTCCCCATTGCCAGAAATTACACTCCATGCTTGAGGAGACGGTTCGCCGCTATGACGGCAAGCTGGCCTTTGCGCTGTGTCCGGCACCGTTGAACACCCAGTGCAACCCTTACATCCCCCTGAACGTGGCAGCATTCAAGGACTCCTGCGAACTGGCCAAGCTTGCCCTGGCGGTTTGGGTGGCCAAGCGCGACGCGTTTCCCGACTTCGACCGTTGGATGTTTTCACCCGAGCCCGGCCACCTCTGGCACCCCCGTAGCCTCGACGACGCGAAGGCCAAAGCCGTCGAATTGGTTGGCCAGATAAAGTTCGATGCCGCCCGGACCGACGCTTGGATCGACCATCATCTGCAAACCTCCATCCGGATCTTCGGTGCAACCGGCGCCAACGCCGTCCCCAAACTGGTCTTCGGCTCACGTTGGGTCAACCCTGAGCCGAATGACACGGACGACCTCGTCCTGATCCTGCATGGAAGCCTGAACCTGCCCCTGCCCTGACCCACCCACTGGAAGGTAAGCATCCAATGCCTTTCCGAAGAATCGTGTGAATTTATCCGGGATCGAGGCCGAGTTGCAGCGGACACTCATAGCCTTTGCACTTTGTGGCAACGCATTCACTTTACGGTCAGGTAACGCGGCTCGTTGCCCACCTTCGTTGTACGCCCAATCCTTCGGTGCTTTCATTCAGCAATCCATTTTAGGCGATTCCGGAGTGTTGGCCGCCATGCCCAGGCAAAATGATCCAGCCTGGTGCCCAGATCAAACCCATTTCGATGAATTCAGTGGCCGGGTTTACGAAAACGGATCCCTGCGGCGGCGGCAGGGCAGTTTCATTTGCCGGATTGAGTGGGTGGCGGTGGGTGAAGGCGCAGCAATACCTCAACCAAATTCAATGCTTTTTCCGACAATGAAATCCTGCACCTCCCGGTCAGTGATGACCGGCACCACAAATGAGATAAATTCCTTGCTGCCCAGTACAATGACTTCGGGGGAATCAATGGCGAACACGACCACGCGGCCTTGGTCGGCGATGCTGAGTTTCTTCCGATTTCGGACACGCTGCCAGGTATCCGACGAAAATTCCTCGTCCGTCATCAGCACATGGACTTGGCCTGCGATGGGAAAAACACCGGTGATTTTCATGTTCTCGGCTGAGCCGGGGGAGCGGCATTGAGCCCGTCCTGACGAGCGCGAACCTCGACGCGCGCCGTGCCGATGGGCAGTCTTTCAATCGTTTGCGAATAGGTCCCGCTCCGGCCAGGATAGCGCGAGATCAGGTTACGGGGCGCGAACTGCACGGTCATCACGCGCAACAGGTGGTCGGACAGGTCGTAAAAGGAGACCTCCAGATGCCCTCCGGCAGCAGCACATCGTCGATGCGATACTGCAGATTCGCGTGCTCGCCCCGGACGTGCAGGTCGCCGTTGGCCGCGGAATCCGCCGCCACGCCGGGCGCGCGCAGCAGCACTTGGTTGAACGGCGCGTCCGCGCCAAGCGGTTGGTTTAGGATTTGCTGCTGGTCGATGCGAAACGACGTGGCACCCAGGCTGGGCGCAATGACGGCCCGGGCCTGGTCGAGCTGGGAGGTCACCAGCACCGGATCAAGGGTGAAGGTTTCGCCTGACGGAGGGACTGACGGACTTGGTGTGGCGGCGGTTTGGGCACCAGCCAGGCTGTTGAATAGGAGAAAAAGGGCCAGGGCAGAATGGGACGGGAAATTTTTCATGGTGATTTACTCATGCGGACATGGCTCCGCCACGGCAGAAGGGGTGGAGGACAGGCACACCTCACCGGTGATCGCACCGGCGGGTTTGAATGGAAGGCTTGTTCAGCCCTGCGGAGGGGCGCGGCCTGGCAGCAGCCAGAATCGCGGCAACGGAAGCCAAACCGGGATGGGGTCCGTCGGAACGCAGCCGATCACGCCCCATGCGATGCTGACGAGCAGGACACCGGCAGCCGCACCCTCAATCCCATGGAGAAACGTGGTGACCACGCATTCATGATCCTCGTGGCCGGCGTCGTGATGCAGTATTTCATGCAGTTGCGGACTGGCGGCAAGCAGGCCGAGCACCACTACCAGCAAAGCACACCCTACCGCCGTCCAGCGGAGCAATGGGCGCGGGCGCGCACGGAGCGAGGTGAAGTAAAATTGCACGGGAGGCACCAAACCGGTTCATTATGTCAGAGTCGTCAAGGTCACCAGATTGGTGATAGGCCGTCCTGCTTGAACTGTTGGATAGTTTCCAATCAGGGTTGGGCGCGACCTGACGGATATGGGACAGGCCACGCTATGGAGTCACCACCTTCCCACTAGTAATTGCGGCCAGCTGGCACGTTGTTTGCCCATCAGCGGGTCACCGGGTGCCAGTCTGTAATTCCAGACTTTTCCGCCTCTCCACCGGTGCGGATAGGACGGATAGGATGATTCCCAACTATAAACCTATTTTACAAGTTTTGCTCCGTGCTCAGCCCGTTCATTAAGCAATCGCAAGAAACCAAGCCGGCTGCGTTTTTCCTGCCTCGCGGTCGATTTTTGAATCGTCTCCCTTGTCAGGATTTCGATCCTGCGCCGAAGCTGCCGGTTATCACTCCAAAGCATGAAGATATAAAAGAGGAGCAGGAGCGACCAGGCATCCCTGCCCAAGAGGATGCCGGCGTAATGCCAAAAGGTCCAAGCGCACCCCGCCACAACTACGCCGAAGAGAAGCAGCGAGGCGCGGTCCTTGATCCACCCTATGCCAAACCATCCCGGTTGGGCCCGGTAAAACTCTCCCGCCAATTCCTTCGCTTCGCCCAACCGCAGAAGACCGACGTCAAAGGCCGCGTCCAACGGCAGCCCCTCTCGCATCAGCTCCGCGATCTGCTCGCGCAGGTGATCCTCCAACTCCCGGACCGTTTCGTCAGGCAAGGGGAGAGTCTTGGCAAGCTGGCTGCGCCAGTCGGTGACCTTTTGATCGAGCGGATTCATGTTGTGGTCTTGGCGGTTCCAGGGTTCGTCCGTGTCAGGCCGGTGATTGCTCGCACAGCCCGGCGAGGACGGCATGGACCACCGCCCACTGCGCGCGGTGCTGGGCCAGCATCCGCTGGCCTTCCTTCTTCACCGAGTAGTATTTTCGCTTCCGCCCGGTTTCGCTCTCGCCCCAGCGCGACTTGATCAGCCCCTTGCGCTCCATCCGGTGCAACACCGGGTAGAGCATTCCGTCCGACCATTGCAATTCGTCGCCCGAACGTGCCCGCACCTCCTGGATGATCGCGTAGCCGTAGCTTTCGCCCTTCGCGAGCAGGGAGAGCACCAATGCTTCCGCCGAAGCCGCCACCAGTTCCTTTTTGATCATGGCCGTACGATGCATAGATGATCTAGGCATGTCAAGATCCACCCGGTGGAGTCGCTTCCCACCCGCTTAATGCGATCAGCCGGCGCGATGTCCACCAGCGGGTCACCGGGTGCCAGTCTGCTATTACAGACTTTCCCTCCCATTCGCCGGTGCGGATACGCAAATGCCACGAGGCAAGCCACAACGCAAGAAGCAGACAGCGAGGAGAGGTTTGCCACCTTTCTTAAGCAGTTTGCAGTAAACACCGGCATCAAACTCGTCCCCATAGGTGCGGGTAAGTGGTGCGAGTGCCGGGAGTCGAACCCAGATCAATGGCTTCGGAGGCCACTACACTATCCATTGTGCTACACTCGCATAAAAACGCACTATCCACGGCACCGGCACGGTCTGTCGAGTGCAAAGACATCCTGGCTCACAGCGGGAATCCCTTGTGACTGGCCAAACTGACCGGATTGCAGGCGTTACTTCCTCGCCTGCATCTGACGGTGCACAAAGGCATAGTAGATCGCCCCCAGCACCACCAGTCCGCCGACGAGCCAGAGGACAATGCGGTGCAGCTCGCCGTTCATGAGCTGCTCGTCTTCGCCCGCCTTCACCCCCACCCAGGCCAGCACGGAGCACCAGAGGGCGGAGCCGAGCAGGGTATGGAGCGAAAATTTCCACCAGCTCATCCGGACGATGCCCGCCGGGATGCCGATGAGATGCCGGACCACCGGCAGCAGCCGGGATGCGAAAATCCCAAAACTGCCGTAATGGGCGGCCCAGCGTTCGGCCTTTTCGATTTTCTCCGGCGAGACCAGCAAACTCCGGGCAAATTTTCCGGCCAGGGGCCAGCGGTCGAGCCAGGCCGCCCAACCGATGAGTGCAGCGCTGAATTTGAAGGCCAGCGGACGTCCGGCCCAGCGGGCGGCCCAATACATCGTCGTCGCCCCCGCCCAGGAACCGAGCGCACCGGCAATTACTATTCCCGGAAGACTCAGCTGTCCGCTGGCCCTGGCGTAGTGCGCGGCAAACGGAATCACCAGCTCGCTTGGTAGCGGGATGAACGTGCTTTCGACGAACATCAGCAGCGCGATCAGCGGGTAGCCGCCGTTCTCCAGCGCGCCACGGTACCAGTCGATCAGCTGGTCAAACAGGGCGTGCATCGCAGGGGCGTCTCGGGGGCAGGGCCGCCGGATCAGACGGATGCGGAGGGACGGTCAGTGACCCGGCCGGCTCAGACATCAGGCTTGGTCTTGCGGAGACCCTGCACGCGGTCGCCTTCCTTCCATTGCGCGCGCTTTTTGAGGATGGCGACGCGCTCGAAGCGTTTCAGGACGTTGCGTTTCACGACGAGGCCGGAGACGCCTTGGAGGCTTTTGTGTTGGGACATGGCTGTAAAAAAGGGCTGAGCGGAGTGCGAAAGGGTCAAGGTGTAGCATTTGCCATCGCCCACGACAAGTATTTTTCTCCCACATGTTCGGCCCGTACCACCACCCACTCCGGGGTCGCATACGGATGGGTGGCATGCAGCCAGGCTTCGAGCGCCGGCTGCTGACCGGGAAGAAATTTGAACATGAGCCGGTGCTCGGTCGCCCGCTCCGCCCGGCCTTTCCATTGGTAGTGCGAAATCACCGGACCTTCGATTTGCACGCAAACGGCCAGCCCCCGCGCAATGGCGGCGGCAGCGAGCCGGTTTGCATCCTCGGCTGTGGCCAGGGTCGTCCAAGCGATGAGCATGGCAGGATCGAACCAAACCAGAGGGCCGGAGGCAAGTGTTCCCCCACCCCGGAAGCTCCCCTGCAACCCGCGCACCTAAAATTGGCTGCCCGACTAGGAGTCGAACCTAGACAGAACGAGTCAGAGTCGTTCGTGCTACCATTACACCATCGGGCAAAAAATTTCTCGCAGCGGGCCAGGCTCCCCGGCCGAACCGCAACTGACAGAGCAAAAGACTGGAGCCGGCGATGGGATTCGAACCCGCAACCGCCTGTTTACAAAACAGGTGCTCTACCATTGAGCTACGCCGGCCTTAAATTCCCGAGAACTGGCCGATAAAGAGTGGAAACAACGTAAATTGGTGGCTCCCTG
>CAIXIZ010000463.1 GCA_903919625.1 uncultured Verrucomicrobiota bacterium | reverse complement strand
GTATGCCCATGTGGTGGCGTTTGACCGTGAGCGCAGCGGCTTTGCCCATTTGCATCCGAACCAGGCCGACCCGCTGGCGGCGCCCGATGCGGTGCGACCGCAGTTGAAGTTCAAGCTTACGATTCCGAAAGCCGGCCGCTATGTGATCTGGGCGCAGGTGCGGCCGGAGGGCCGGGAGCTATTTGTGCCGTTCTGGTTTGAGGTCGTGCCGTGAAACGGCAGGGCTGAGGGGCAGAAGCCCCGAGATTATTTTACCACGGATTACACGGATGAACACGGATATCGGCAAGCTGCTGAATCAGAACGTGCGCGCCATCTGGTTGTAGGCCAGCTCGCTGAGCTGGCTCCGGCACCGTCACGCCTGCACGCCATAGATTCGCACCGCGCCGTCGCGGCCGCGGATCGGGGTTTCACCGAGATCGGCGAAGTCATGCGGCTCGGTGATGAGCGCGCGCGTCGCGGCCGTCAGCAGGATGGGATAGGGGTGCTCCTTGGTGAGCGCGCAGACGCGCGAGGCCACGTTCACGCCGTCGCCAATGACGGTGTATTCCAGTTTGTGCGTCGTGCCCACGGTGCCGGCGACGACGGTGGAAGTGTTGAGGCCGATGCCGACCTTCAGCGGCAGCTCGCCGCGCGCGACCAGCTCGCGGTTCCAGTCCGCGATGGAGCGCGCCATCGCGAGCGCGGCGCGCAGGGCGCGGGTGGCGTCGTCGGGCTGGTCCACCGGAGCGCCAAAGAGCGCCATGACGCAGTCGCCGATGTATTTGTCCACCGTGCCGCGCTGGTCGAAGACCGCCTGCGTGATCCGCCCGAAAAACTGGTTGAGGAACGCCACCAGCGCCTCGGGGGCGAGCCGCTCCGAAAGCGTGGTGAAGCCGCGGATGTCCACGAACAGCACGGTGACCTGTCGCGCCGCCGGCGCCAGCTGGTCGAACGAGAGGTGGCGGCGTTCCAGTTCGTCGGCCACATCGGACGAGAGGAAGCGCCGCAGCCGTCCCCGCGAGTGGGACTCGACGAGCAGCCGGATCTGGTTGCGCACGATCATGGAGCCGAGAAACGAGGCGATAAGGATGAGCATGGGTGCGCCCACGCTCACGCGCGGGTTATGCATCAGCCCGTGAAAAAAGCACAGGTAGCCCGCGAGGATTGCGGCGGTGTTGAGCCACAGCACCCGCAGCGAGAGGCGGAGCGAGTTGATCAGCATGAGCACGAGCGCGAGCGACACATAGGCGAACACGCCCTCCAGCGGCTCGCGCGTGTCGAGGTGGATGCGCGTGTAGAACAGCAGCACGACGAAGTCCACCGAGGCGAACAGGCCGCGCCAGAGCCGAGTGTGCCGGCGGCTGCGGGTGGCCGCAAGGGTGGCGAGGCCGTAGCCCATCAGCACATATTCGAACCAGACCGGCGACATCGCCGTGCCGGCCACGTCCTCCAGCCACGGCACGCAGGTCAGCGCGAGCCGCCACCATGCGAGCAAAAATTCCTGCCGCGCCTGGTTTCGCGCGATGAGCGTGAGCAGGACCGGATCGGGCCGCACCGTGAGGCTGCGCGCCCAGAGCAGGAAGCTGCCGAGGGTGCGGACATAAGCGTTGCGGGACAGCGTGCGGAGCGAAGGCACGGCGGCAGGCTGCACGGCGAGCGGGGAGTTTTCGAGGCAAAACCGGCGGTTTGGCGCGGAGGGGCGGAAGAAAACCAGGTCACAATTTGCACGGATGAACCGGGATATCTTTCTGTTGCTCTCAGAGCATATCAGTGGCTCATCCCAACGTCTTGGATAGTTAAGACTGTACGGTTTCCAACTGCTTCACCGCTTTTGTATGAGCCAGGTCGCCGACCTGGCCTACAGCCAATTCAGATCGTGCGTGTCACCCCAGCGAATGTACGTCCAATTATCCGTTTAATCCGTGTTATCCGTGGTAAATGCCGTGGATTGTTCCTATCTTACCTGCAGCGTGTCGCCTTCAAAGGTAAGCCCCAGCGAGGGGACGACCACGGCTTTGCGGGCGCCTTCTTTTTTTACCCGACCGGCGAGCCAGGCGTCGTAGCCGGCGGCCTGGGCGGCGGCGAGGGCGGCTGATTCGTTCTCGGGTGCGACGTAGGCGGCGAAGCCGACCCCTTGGTTGAATGTCGCGTACATCTCGCGGCGGTCGATGGGGCCGGATTCCTCCAGAAATTGAAATAGCGTGGGCACGGGGCGTGGCGCGGTGATTTCGTAAACGAACGGTTCGTCCAGCCGCATCAGCTTGCGCCAGCCGTGGCCGGTGACATGTGCGGCGTAATTCAATTTGATCCCGCGCCGCTGGCACTCGCGCACGAAAGCGACATAGATGACGGAGGGCGCGAGCAGCGCCTCGCCGTAGGTGCGCAAATCGCCGTGCCCGAGCCGCGTCTGATAGCCGAGGGGGAGTTTTTCGGCGATGAGGCGGCAGAGCGAAAGACCGTTGGTCTGCACCCCGGAGCTCGCGAGAAAAATGATGGCGTCGCCGTCGCGCACGTCGCCGGTGATGCGGAGATTTTTCGGAGAAATTTTCCCCACGGCCGAGCCGGCGAGGACAATCGTGTTGGGCTCGACGAGGCCCTTGAGGGTGGGGGTTTCGCCGCCACCCCAGACGGCACCGGCGAGGCGGCAGCCCTCGGCCCAGCCGGCGACGAGCGCCTGCCGGCGCGGGGCTTCGGCAAACCAGCCAGAATCGCCGACGGCGGCGTGCATCGCGACCGAGATCGGGAGCGCGCCGCAGGTGGCGAGGTCATTGACGAGGGTGGCGACGGTATCGATCGCGATTTCCCGGTAGAAACATTTCCCCGTGGCCTGCTGGACGGCGTCGGCGACGAGGTTCTTGGTGCCCAGGCCCTCCTCGACGTGCGCGAGATAGTGGTCGGCGGCCTCGATCAGGTAGGCGCTTTCGCCGCGGGTGGAGGCGGGCTCGGAGTAACCGTGGGCGGCGAGGGCGCCGGTGGTGGTGCGGGCGGCCAGCTGGCAGGCGCGTTTGAACGCGTCGAGCTGGTCGTAGCGCACGCCGGAAGATTCGTAGGAGAGGCTCATGGGAGAGACCACGCGCGGCGGGCGGGGGTCATTGCGACTTGGTGGCCTCGTAGGAGCGGCGGTCCTCGATGTTCTCGTAGTAGTTCACAAAGGCCTGGTTGACGACGCGGTAGCCGCCGGGCGTGGGATATTTGCCGGTGAAATACCAGTCGCCGGTATGGCCGGGGACGGCGGCGTGGAGATTTTCGATGGTCTGGAAAATGACCTCGATGTCGCCCTGCCAGGCGATGCCCTTGGGCCGGACGAAGCGGGCGATGCGGGCCGAGATCTCCTCCGGGGTGAACGGCTCGTAGATTTTGCGGACATGGTTGACCACCTCGCCGCGCGCGACGGCGCCGAGGCAGAGGTGATAGACATCGGTGAGGATGCTGTGCTGGCCGCGCTCCTTGAGGAGCTCGACGGCGGCCTCGAACGCGATGAACTTGCCCAGCTCGGCCATGTCGATGCCGTAGCAGTCGGGGTAGCGGATCTGGGGGGCGGTGGAGGCGATGACGATTTTCTTCGGCTCCAGGCGCGCGAGAATGCGCAGGATGGACTTGCGCAGCGTGGTGCCGCGCACGATGGAGTCATCCACGCAGTCGAGGTTGTCCTGGCCGGCACGGACGGAGCCGTAGGTGATGTCGTAGATGTGGCTGGCGAGCTGGTTGCGCAGGGAGTCCTGGCCGATGAAGGTGCGGAGCTTGATGTCCTTGGAGACGACCTTTTCGCCGCGCGGCCAGTTGCGGAGGACGAGCTCGTCGACGACCGCCTCGGTGAGCCGGCCGGCGGCGCTGGCCTGGAGGATGGCGGCCTTGACCTCGTCGCGGCGGCGCGAGCGCAACGCGGACATGAGGCCGTAGAATGCGACCTCGGCGGTGTTGGGGATGAAGCTGAAGACGGTATTGGTCCAGTCGGAGCCAACGGCGGCCAGCACCTGCGGGGCGAGCTGGCCGCCGAGCGCCTGGCGCTCGCGGTAGATGTCGACATCGTTGCCGCGCGAGAAATAGATGCGTTCAACCGAGCACGAGGCGCGCGGCAACGGGGCGGTGAACGCGACATTGGTGAGCGTGCCGCTTTTCTTGAGGACGGCGACATGGCCGGGCGCGAGCTCCCGCACGTCCTCGACGGCGAGGTCAAACACCGTCATGAGGGGCGCGCGCTCGGAGGCGAAGGCGATGACCTCGTCGTTT
>CAIXIZ010000462.1 GCA_903919625.1 uncultured Verrucomicrobiota bacterium | reverse complement strand
TGGCAAAGAGGGTGAAGTGTTTGCGCAGCGGGAGGAGCGCGGCACGCTCGGGCTGTTCCTTGGGCGGGAGCTTTTCCCACTTGGGACCGCCGACGGAGCCGAAGAGGATCGCGTCGGACTGCTCGCAAAGCTTCACGGTGGAGTCGGGGAGCGCCTTGCCGTGGTTATCAATGCCCGCGCCGCCGACATCGGCCCGGGTGCAGGCGAGGGTGAGGTCTTCCTGCCGGGCAACGTGCTCCAGCACGCGCAAGGCCTCGGCCATGACTTCGGGGCCGATGTAGTCACCGGCGAGGATGGCAAATTTAAGGGTCTGGTTCGGCATAAGGGAGTTCCAGCGTGGCAAGCATGGTCGGCGGGTGGCAAGAGGAGTTTCCGGGGACGGCAGGTAATTGAACCAGGGAGGAGTGATGGCGACAACTCGGGTGGCGACGCATTTTATCGGCAGTCCATGTAGGTCGGGGTTTATCCCCGACACGTCGGGGATAAACCCCGACCTACAATTTCAAAATGCGTCACTGCCACAAATCGGCTTGCCCTGACGCTTTGCGCCCTCTGGCATCGGATGTGCTGGATTCACCCGCCATCATATAATTATGATTTCCCTCCGGACTTGCGCCATAGAAACCACCCGTCGCGCCGGCTTGGCAATGTGGTTTTTGGTTTTGGCCGGTGCAGCCCCGGCGCAGACGTTCTTTGTCGCCAATAACGGCAATGATACCGTGGCGAAGGTTGGCCCCGGCGGCTCCGTCACCCCGTTTGCCACCGGCATCAGCTTTCCCAACGGCGTGGCCCTGGATGCGAGCGGCAGGGTTTATGTGGCGGCGGCCGGCACCAGTTCGATTGAGCAATTCTCTTCCAGTGGGGTGCATCTGGGGACGTTTGCCACCACGGGTCTGTCCAACCCCATGGGGCTGGCGTTTGATTCCGACGGCAACCTTTACGCCGCCAATTTCGGGAGCAGCACCGTGGAAAAATATTCGGCCGCAGGGGAAGATCTGGGCGTGTTTGCCAGCGCCGGTCTCAATGGGCCGACCGGTCTGCGGTTCGACGGCGGGGGCAATCTCTATGTCGCCAACTTCAATTCCGGCGACATCCTGAAGTATTCCTCCGCCGGCAGCCCGGTGACCTTTTCGGCCAATGTTTTCACGCCCGGAGACCTGGCCTTTGATGCGAGCGGCAACCTTTATGTCAGCAACCAGGGCAACAATGTGATCGAAAAGCTCGCGTCGTCCGGTGCCGATCTTGGGGTGTTCGCAACCACAGGGGAACATAGCGCCATCGGGCTGGCCTTTGACGCCGGAGGCAATCTTTACGCGGCCTATCGCGATGCCAATACCATAGAGGAATTCGCCCCGAACGGCACCGATCTGGGAGCTTTTGCCACCAGCGGACTCAACACGCCCACCTTTCTGGTCGTTGCCACCGTGCCAGAACCCGCAGCCGGCGCATGGCTGACAGGTGCGGGAGTCATTGCTTTCGCTGCAATCCGGCGGCGGCAGCGCGCCACCCTGCCGGGCCGGCGATAACTTTCCCGGTTCCTCAGACCGGCACGCAACAAGGCAGCAAAGCGGCGTCAGTCATGCCATGGATGATTTTTTTGTCGGGCGGGCAGACGGTCGCGAGTGCACCCGAGAGCTGGGCACGGCCATCGAGGAAGAAATAATAGGGGCACAGGCGCAGGCGGCCATCGGTATCGATGGCGGATGGGGA
This sequence comes from uncultured Verrucomicrobiota bacterium, assembly GCA_903919625.1. Taxonomy (GTDB): domain Bacteria; phylum Verrucomicrobiota; class Verrucomicrobiia; order Opitutales; family Opitutaceae; genus CAIYUN01. Next base: position 5,047 of record CAIXIZ010000462.1, on the reverse strand, counting down.
GGGTTTCGGGCCGGCGGCAGAACCAGACGGCGGGACGGCGGTGCGGTAGACACGGTGACGAACCCGGCGCGGCTTTTTATATTCCTGCAAAATATGCAGATTAACCGGGGCAAGCATGATGGCGTGGTCCACGGCGGCCTGCCATTCCTCCCGCGAGCAATCGCTGCCAAGCACCACGCTGCGCGCCCCCCAGGCCGTCTCGTGGTAGCCGGAGATTTTGATGATGAGGTCGCGTTCCTTTTGTGACGCACTGGCCAGATCGCGCCAGTCGTTCAAGGCGCGTCCCCCCACGCGCGGTCCGTCGAGCACCGCGCCGGGCGGTAGCGGCGCCGGGTCAATGATCCAGGAAGGCGGGATGAGTGTGCGAAGCAGCTTTACGGTGCGGGCGGGGAGGGTTTCAGCCCAGTAGTCCTGGAGCAGGTGGTGATGAAAAAGCGCGAAGGCGAGTTTCTCCTCCTGAAACGGACGGAGCGGAGGCGCCAGGGCGACCTCGCCGGAGGCCCAGGCTTCGAAGAAAAATTTCTCGGTGCGAATATTGGCGAGGTCGAAGAGTTCGAAGAAACGATAGACAATGTCGATGCGCTCGGGATTGCCCTCCACGTCAAAGAACAGCCCGCTGCCGAGCGGGAAAATGTCCTCGGGGCGCAGGCAGAACACGCGTTTGCCCTGGAGCTGCAACTGGCGCGCAAGCCAGTGCATCTCGGGCCGGTAGGTGGCGGCTTCGTCCGAAACCACAAGGGCGATCAGCGGGTTGCGGATGGCAGGACGCAGTGTGGCGAGCGCGGCATGGAAATTTTTCACCATTGCATCGTCGGCGCCGACCATTGCAGAGACGCGAGGAAGTGAGCTTTGCCCCGGCGTTCCGCCATAGAGCCGGTTAAGAAATGCGGTCAGCCCGATGCCACCGGGCACCGAGTCCAGTTCGGTCATCACGAAACCATCATCAGTCAGCAACAGGTCGGGGCGCAGCACGGTGGGAAACGTGCCGCGGTTGCGCGGGTCGCGCGCATGGGCGATGAGCGCGGCGGGTTTTCCCCGGTCGAGATAGTCCGCCACCCACGGGGCGAGCAGGGGTTTGTTGCGGAGCAGATTTTTCCCGGCGACCGAGCGCAGATAGAGCGTTTCCAGCGCCTGGTGAAACTCGAGGCATGCCGCCCCGATGGCCTCCAACTGGGCGACCTGTTCCGCGGTGAGTGGCCACGCCTCGGGGGCGAGCTGCCACGACTTGTCCTCGAACAGGGTTTGTTCGGCGAGCGCGGCGCGGAGGGTTTCGTAGGCAAGATCAGGCACGGGCTGAAAAGAGCTGAAAAACCAAGGACTGAATGTCTGAAACCAGAAAACGCGAGCGGAAGCTTTGGTTCAGCCTTCCCGCATCCGGTCCTCGGCCATTTCTTATTCCTCCATCTGAATGTCCTTGTTCCGGTGGCGGGGACAGCCGGCCCGCAGCCACGCATTGATGAAGCGGTCAAGATCGCCATCCAGCACCCCTTGGGTATCGCTGGTGCTCACGCCCGTACGGAGGTCTTTCACCATTTGATAGGGTTGCAAGACGTAGCTGCGAATCTGGCTGCCAAAGCCGATCTCGCCTTTCTCCCCATAGAACTTGTCCATTTCGGCGCGTTGTTCGTCCTGTTTTTTCTCATAGAGGCGGGCCTTGAGCACGTTCAGCGCGGTGGCACGGTTTTTGATCTGCGAGCGCTCATTTTGGCAGACCACCACGATCCCGGATGGAAGATGCGTGAGGCGCACGGCCGAGTCGGTGGTGTTGACCCCCTGGCCGCCCTTGCCGGAGGAGCGGTACACATCCACGCGGATCTCGCTCTCGGGTATCTCGATGGCGATATCCTCGGTGATCTCGGCGACCACATCGACGGCGCAAAACGAGGTATGCCGCCGCTTGTTGGAATCAAAGGGGCTGATGCGCACGAGGCGGTGGACCCCGCGCTCGGCCTTGGCGTAGCCATAGGCGTTCTCACCCTTGAGGAGGAGGGTCGCCTTGCTGATGCCGGCGGTGTCACCCGGCTGCACATCCATGAGCTCAACGGTAAAATTTCGCCGCTCGGCCCAGCGTGTGTACATCCGGAACATCATGTCGGCCCAGTCATTGGACTCGGTGCCGCCGGCGCCGGCCTGCAGGGAAAAGATGGCGTTGTTCCGGTCGAACTGTCCGGTGAGAAACGAGGCGATTTCCAGCGCGTCGAGTTCGGGAAGCATCACGCCCACGCTGCCCGTGACTTCCTGCTCGTAAGTCTCCCGTTCGGACGGCGATGCGCCTTCGACCAGCTCAAGCATCACCGCCAGGTCATCGGTCCTTTTATGAAAGGCCACGACCGGGAGAACCGTGCGTTTCAGGGCATTAAGCTTGGCGATGTGCTTTTGCGCCCGCTCATTGCTGTCCCAAAAGCCGGGCGCGCCCATCTGCGCGTCCATCGCCTCAATTTCCCGCAGTTTTTGGTCGCAGTCAAAGAAACCTCCACAAGTGGCCGGCGCGTTTCTTGATGCTTTCGATATGGGAAAAGGTCTCGGGGGAGATCATAGATGGAAGGGGAGATGAAGAAGGATCTGGTCATTATTCAACCCTCAACGTCAAATTGCGGGGCCGTCTATCCGGCGGGCACATCGTGTGGAGTTGAAGGTTGGTCGGGCGGTTCCATCTCGGTCAGGTGCTTCAGCCCTTGCCAACCCGCTCTGCCCGGCGCTTCTTCCAGTCCCAATACCAGGCGATCCAAATGGAAATCTCATAGAGCAGATAGAGCGGCACGGCCATCGCCACTTGCGTAATGACCTCGGGGGTGGTCAGAACCGCGCCGAGAACAAATGACAGCACGATCACATGGCGGCGGTATTTGGCGAGATCGCGGTGGGTGAGCACGCCGATTTTTACCAGGAACAGCACCACCAGAGGAAACTGAAAACCAATGCCCATGCCGAGAAGAAACTTACAGGTGAAACCAATGTATTCCTCCGCCCGCCATTCGGTTCCGACAAAACCAAACCACTCCGAATACATGACAGCCGCACGCAAGGCCAGGGGCAGAAGAAAGAAATAGGTGGCGCCCACCCCAAGCAGAAACAAAAACGCGCCCCATGCCATCCAGGGAAAAATGGCCTGGCGCTCGCGCCGGTTAAGGGCCGGGAGTATGAAACCAAGCAGATAACCGATCCAGAAGGGCGACGACACAATCAACGCGCCATAGAGGGCCACGCGAAAAGCCACCATAAACCCCTCCTGCGGGCTGAGATTGAGCAGCCGAACTTGCAGGCTGCTCTCCACCGCAGCCGGTTGGGGCGGCGGCAGCAGCTTGAGCGTGAGGACCTGCTCGCCGCCGATGGTGGCCGTGCCGATGCCGGTCTGGTAGACGGCGTGTGGCGGAATTCCGTCAATATCAAGTGGCAGGCCGGGAAATTGATCCCGGGTGACGATATAGGGGCCAAAGCGCTGTTCACCGACCTTGAATGCCACCGTCGGCTTCGGCTTTTCGAGTAGGTCGAGCCGTTGCAAGGGATACTCCAGCACCAGCATGAGCTTGTTGACGAGCAACAGGCAGAGCACGAGCGCAATGCCGATCGCGATGGCCGAGCGCACGACTGCGGTGCGCAGATCGCTCAGATGCTCCCAAAACGACTTGGTCGCCCCGGCTTCATGGGCGACAGAGTCGGGGGGAGTGGCTGGATCGGTGTCGGACATATGGGCGGAGAGGGTGCATTGATGGCACCAATCCCCGGGGCAACTCAAGCCCGCTGTTTAGGCCTGGCGTGGATGAACACGGGCATCTGGGCCGAAAACGCCCAAATTAAGTCCGAATGCATGCTCCAGCCCCCCGATGGGCATTACCATGGCATAGAGTCAGGGGGGATCCCGGCCCAATGGCCATGCTGGCCTGTCCGCAGCCGAATCCTGCTGCTTTTTCCTTTGCCGAGTGCGTCGGTGCCGTCTCAATCCTTCCCACACATGCACCTCCAGGCGCTCCGCCTCAATAATTTCAAGTCCTTTGCCGATGCGACCACGCTGCGCTTCGACCCCGGCGTCACCGCCATCGTCGGCCCCAACGGCTGCGGCAAATCGAACATTGCCGATGCCATCCGTTGGGTGCTGGGCGAGCAGAGCGCCAAGGCGCTGCGCGGCGGCTCCATGCAGGATGTCATCTTCGAGGGCGCCGAATCGCGCCGGTCCGCACAGCTGTGCGAAGTGGCGCTCCTGCTGTCCGGCTGTGAGCAGCAGCTCGGGGCGGAATTTCACGAGGTCGAGATCATGCGGCGCGTCCACCGGGACGGCCAGAGCGAGTATTTTTTCAACGGCCAGGCCTGCCGGCTGAAGGACATTCACCGGCTGTTCATGGACACCGGCATCGGCCGCACGAGCTATTCGGTGATGGCCCAGGGCCAGATCGACCTCATCCTCTCGGCCAAACCCGAGGAACGGCGGGCCGTGTTCGAGGAGGCCGCCGGCATCACGAAATACAAAAGCTCCCGGCGCGAGGCATTGAACAAACTTGCCCTCACGGACCAAAACCTTGCCCGGGTTTCCGATGTGATCACCGAGGTGGCGCGGCAGATCGGCAGCCTGCGCCGCCAGGCGGCCAAAGCCCTGCGCTACAAACGGGTGAGCTTCCGCCTGCGCCACCTCAGCCTCGCCCACAGCGCGTTTCAACATGCGCAGCTCGCCGCCGTGGTGGCGGAACTCGAGGGCAGGGTCGCCGCCCAGCGCAGCACCGCCACCGAGCGCCGCTCCCGGCTCGAGGGGGAGCAGTCGGCTCTCGATGAGCAGAAGGCCACGCGCACGCGTCTCCAGCAGCGGGCGTCGGAAGGGCAGCAGTCCGTCTTTGACCTGCGTTCGCAAAAGGAGGCCGCCGAAAATGCCGCCAATCTCGCCCAGATCCGCCGCACGGGTTTGCAGGACCGGGTGCAGTCGTCGCGCGACAATCTGGGGGAGCTGGACATGCAGCAGCGCGAACTGGCCGCCCAGGCCGACAGCGGCGTGCAGGACAAGCAGCAGCAGCTCACGCTGCTGGGGGCGAGCGACGCCGTCTATCAGAACCGCAACCGC
>CAIXIZ010000461.1 GCA_903919625.1 uncultured Verrucomicrobiota bacterium | reverse complement strand
CCCTATGCCGTCGTGCTCTTCGACGAGGTGGAGAAGGCCCACCCGGATGTGCTCCAGGTGCTCCTGCAGATTCTGGAGGATGGCCGTCTGACCGACTCGCTCGGCCGCACGGTCGATTTCCGCAATACGATCATCATCATGACGAGCAATGTCGGTGCGCAGCTGCTGCAGCGCCAGACCTCCATGGGTTTTGCCGCCGCCAACTCCAATTTCGGCGACGCCGAAAAAATGCGGGAAAAGGTGCTCGAGGAGGCCAAGCGCGTCTTCAAGCCCGAGTTTCTCAACCGCATCTCCGACGTGATCTTTTTCCGTCCGCTGGACAAAAACGACCTCATCAAGATCGTGGAGCTTGAGCTGACGAAATTTGCCAAGCGGCTCACCGACCGGAAAATCACGATTGAGGTGTCGCCGGAGGCGAAAACCTTGCTGATTGAAAAGGGCTACGACGAAAAGTATGGGGCGCGTCCCTTGCGCCGCGCGGTCGAACATTTCCTGGAAGACCCGCTGGCCGAGGCCTTGCTCAAGGGCGAGGTCAAGGACGGGGACGCGGTGCTGGTCATCCGCAACGGGGACAGGCTGGAGTTCCGGCAGCAGGCCGCCTCCGCCCAGCCTCCCGCCGGCACCGGGGTGACGTCCTAAGCCTCCCGCCGGCATATTTTGTCGCGCAAATAGGGTGCCGTCGGGCTGCGTTTGGATTTTAGCAGGCCCGGGAGGGCGCCTTGATAGAGCAAATGGCCACCGTCCGGTCCGCCCACCGGGCCGAGCTCGACAATGTAATCGGCCTCGGCGAGCAAATCCAGATGATGCTCGATCACCACGACCGTGTGGCCCTGATCAACGAGGGAGTGAAGAACCCGGATGAGCTTCTCGCAATCGCTCAGGTGGAGACCGATGGTCGGCTCCTCGAGCAGGTAAAGGTTGCGCGGCGTTTCACCGCGGTTGCGGTCGCGAAAGGTCGCCAGGCCGGTTGAAAGCTCGGTGACCAGCTTGAGCCGCTGGGCCTCGCCGCCGCTCAGGGTGGAGGAACTTTGTCCCAGCGACAGATAGCCCAGCCCGCAATCGGTCATCAGCCGGCAAACCTGCGCAAGCTGCATGGGGAAATCGAAAAACGGCCCGGCCTCCTCGAAGGTAAGCCGGAGCACTTCACCGATGGTTTTCCCTTTCCAGGTGATGTCGGCCAGCTCCGGTCCATACCGCGATCCGTGGCAGTCCTCGCATGCCAGGTAGGTGTCGGGCATGAAAGCCATCTCCAGCCGGATCCGGCCGGCCCCCTCGCAAGTTGGACAGCGGCCTCCGGCAGTATTGAAGGAGAAGCGCGACGCGGTGTAACCCCGCAGTTTGGCTTCGGGCAGGGAGGCAAAGAACTGCCGGATGAGATCAAAGATCCCCAGGTAGGTTGCCGGGGTGGAGCGCGGGGTTTTGCCGATGGGCGACTGATCGACTTCGATGACCGCGCGAAAGGCGCCCGCGTGCCTCAGCTCCGCAAAGGGGGCGGCGCCATGCTCGGAAATGAACCCCGTCGCCTGCATGAAGGCCCGGCCGGTGAGCTTCCGGCTCCGGCGTTTGATGGCCAGGGTGACCGCCGGGTGGAGCAGGTCGCGAAAGAGGGTGGATTTGCCCGCGCCGCTGGGACCGGCGATCATGCTGAGCCGGCCCAGGGGCAGGCGGAGATCAAACCCTTTGAGGTTGCGGAAGCGTGCGCCGCTCAAGGTCAGCCAGGTTGGCCCGGCCCGCCCGGCGTCCAGTTTCCGATACTCGCCCCGCAACGGATGGGCGATGCCGCGGGCCAGGAAAAGCCCGGTCAGGGATTTGGCGTTCCGGCGGATTTCTGCCGGGGTGCCGCACGCGAGAATTTCGCCGCCATGGATGCCGGCCGCCGGTCCGAGGTCGATGATCCGGTCGGCGCGGGCCATGAGTTCCTCGTCGTGCTCGACCACCAGCACGGTGTTGCCCTTGTCGCGGAGGGCGAGGAGGGTTTCGATCAGCCGCCGGTTGTCGCGGGCATGCAGACCAATGCTGGGTTCATCGAGCACGTAGAGCACTCCCGTGAGATTGGTGCCCAGTTGGGCGGCGAGCCGGATGCGTTGGGCTTCGCCGCCGGACAGGGTCTCGGTGGGCCGTTCCAGCGCCAGGTAACCGAGGCCGACGTGGGAGAGAAACCTGAGACGTTCCTCGATTTGCGGCATGATGTCCTGGGTGATGAGCCGGCCGCGGGCGTCGAGCTCAAGGGCCCGGAGCCGGGTGAGGAGATGCGCCGGGGTGCAGGCGAGCAGTGCCGGCAGGGCAATGGGCGGCTGCCGCGTGCCGGCCTGCAGCCGGAGCTTCACGGCGCGACTGTTGCGATTGAGCCTCGCCCCGCGGCAATCAGGGCAGAGGGTGCCGGCGTCGGTCAGATCCGCCGCGAAATCCAGGCCGAACGCGCGGAACCTCGCCAGGGGTTCGGGGTTTTCTCCCTCGTCATCGGGCTCCAGCATCCAGGGGAAAATCCGCCCGTGACCGCGACAGGTCGGACACCAGCCCCGGGGCGAATTGAAGGAAAAGTTTTTGGGCTCCAGCGCGGGGAAGCTCTCGCCGGTGGCGATGTCCGTGCGGGTGGACGAAAACCAGGACAGGACTTCGTTCCCGTTCCCCAGCAGGAAGCAGGTGCCCTGGCCGATGCGGAGGGCATCGGCCAGGAGCCCCGTCCGGGCAGCGGGCCGCCGGGGGGATTTGAGATCGGCGACCACCAGCTCGATGTCGTGTTCCTTGTAGCGGTCGAGCTTTTGAAAGGCGTCGACCCGGATGACCCGGCCGTCGACCCGCATCAGTTCATGGCCCTGTTTCGCCAGCCAGGTGACGATGGGCAGATGATGGCCCTTCCGGCCCCGGATCAGCGGGGCACAGAGGAGGAGACGCCTGGCCCGTCTGGCCTTGGGCGAGGCGAGCACCCGGGCGAGCAGGCGTTGCAACTGGCCCGGGGTGAGCGGCTGGACGGGCCGGTCGGTCTCCGGGTGATGTTGCACCCCGAGCCGCGCATAGAGGAGGCGGAGGTATTGGGCGACCTCGGTAATGGTTGCCACGGTGGACTTGCGTGAGCCACGGGTAACCCGTTGTTCAATGGCCACCGTGGGCGGGATGCCGGTGATCAGATCGAGGGCGGGGCGGGGCAGCTGCTCGACGAACTGCCGCGCATAGGGCGACATCGACTCCATGAAACGCCGCTGGCCTTCCGCAAAGACGATGTCGAAGGCGAGCGTCGACTTCCCCGAGCCGGAGACACCCGTGACGACCGTGAGTTCATGGTGGGGGATGGAGAGCGTGAGATTTTTGAGATTGTTATCCCTGGCGCCTATGATCCTGAGTTCGGTGGGCGGG
>CAIXIZ010000460.1 GCA_903919625.1 uncultured Verrucomicrobiota bacterium | reverse complement strand
TGCCAGTAGGCGATGGAGAAACGCATGTGGTCCGCCATCGTCCGGCCATCGACAACCTCGTCAGGATTATAGTGACGAAACGCAAGGGCGCGCGTCGCTTTGGGGCCTTCGTAGGCGATTTGACGGATGGAGGGGAAGTGAACTTTGGCTTTCTTCATGATTGGGAGCAAACAACGGAACATATTCAGACAGCGGGAACAACGAGAAAAAATCAGGAAAACCTCCCAGCTATCGGCACATTTCGGCTTGCGTCGGGATTGACCCGGTTGTCTCGGAGGAGTTTAACCGGCCCATGAGCGACAGCCTCACCGTCCACCTCGGCCAGCGGAGTTACCCGATCACTTTCGGGGCCAGCCTCACCGTGGCGGTGCGTGCCCAGGTCGCGGCCCTCTCGGCCGAGGGCCGCCAGTTGGCCGTCGTGACGGATGCCCAGGTCGCCCGGGTGCAGGCGGAAACTTTGCGCGCATGGTTTGGACCCGTTCCGGTGTTGCCAGTCGCGGCGGGCGAGACAAGCAAATCGCTCGAAACCCTCGGCCAGGTGTGGGATTTTCTTGCGGAACATAAAATTGGCCGCAGCGATGCGGTATTTGCCGTTGGGGGGGGCGTCATCGGCGACCTGGCGGGTTTCGCGGCCGCCAGCTATTTGCGCGGGATTGTCTGTTACCAAGTGCCGACGACCTTGCTTGCGATGGTCGACAGCTCGGTCGGAGGCAAAACAGGCATCAACCTCAAGGCCGGCAAGAATCTGGTCGGCGCGTTTCACCAGCCGGGCGGAGTCTTTGTCTCCACCGATTTGCTCACCACCTTGCCCCCGCGGGAATTCGCCGCCGGTTGTGCCGAGGTCATCAAGGCCGGCTTGCTGGGTGATTTGGAATTGTTTGACCGGCTCGCCCGGCGTTCCCTCACGGTTGCCAGCGCCGATCTTGCCGCCGTCATCCGCCGTTGCTGTGCGCTCAAAGCCCGGGTGGTTGAGGTAGACGAATTTGAGACCGCCCGGGAGGGCGGCCGCGCACTGCTTAACCTGGGGCACACCTTTGGCCATGCCATCGAGCAAGTGACCGGGTACGGCACCTATTTGCATGGCGAGGCGGTTGCCATCGGTCTCTGTGCGGCGGCGCGGCTTTCTCAGAAACTTGGCCTGATTTCCGCTGCCGAGGTGGCGCGGGTCGAGGCCGTCGTGTCTGCCCATGGGCTCCCCGTCTGCCTGCGGACACCGCTCCCGCTGGCTGAGCTGACGTCTGCCATGGCGCGCGACAAGAAAGTCCGGGCCGGCCGTCTGCGTTTCGTCCTCCTCAAGTCGCTGGGCGAGGCCGTGACGCGCGACGACATCGACCCGGCGCTGGCCGAAGCATGTTTCCGTGAGGTCGGCGCGGTCTGAGCGCGCGTGCCCATGGATTTCGACCTCGACCAACGCACCGCCGAGCTCGGTGTTGGCGAGCTGTCCGCATTCGCCATCGGTCCGTGCGATGCCGGGGAGGGTCCGGCGGGGCTCTGGCGGGCGCAGCTCGGCAACCATTGGCATAAGGAAATGCAGGCCCAGGCGGCCGCCACTGCGGCGTCAGCCACTTTCGAGGTGGTGATCGCCGGAAAAGTTTTCCATGGCGGCTGGACCCTCACCCTCACGGGCCGAATTGACCAAGTCATACCGCCGGTGAATGCAGGCGAGGCGGTTACTTTGCGGGAAATCAAAACCACCCTCCGACCGCTGCCCGCTGCCGAATCGGAGCTGCGCACCAATCATCCGGACTACTTTGCCCAGCTTGCCGCCTATGTCACGCTCGTGCGTCTTGCCCCTGCTGACCCCGGTTCGGCAACCATTGGCCTCATGCCGGATGCGCCGGCGCGCATCCGCGGTGAACTTGTTTTTGTTGAGGCTGGCAGCGGGCTCGCCCAAACAATCCCGCTGGTGTCCGCGGACGAGGGCCTGTTTCGTGCCCGCCTCGCGGCCGTGGTCGGGTTTCTCAATCTGCGCCTGCGCGCACGTGAACGGCTTCGTGCCCTTCGTTTCCATCCGGCCTTCAGTACCTTGCGCGCCGGTCAGGAGACCACCCGCGACGAACTTGAGGCCGCACTGGCCGCCGCGCCCGGCGTGTTGTTTGCCGCCCCGACCGGTTTCGGCAAGACTGGGGTTCTGCTCGAAACGGCATTGGGCCGGCTCCGCGCCGGTCGTTACAGTCGCTTGGTGTATCTTACCGGCAAATCCACCGGCCAGCTCCACGTCATGCAAACGTTGCAGGCCATGACCGCCCCCTCCCCCGCACCCACGTCCACGCCAGCCGCACCCATCCCCCCCCGGCAGTATCACGTATTAAGTGACACTTCGCCGGGCACGACCATGGGGACGTCCCGGGCATCAGGTGACATTGACGGGGAAGCAGGGCACGGAGTGGAGACCTGGCTGGTACGGCCGAAACGGGAGCACTGCGTCAACTCGGTCTTCCACTGCACCCGCGACGCCTGCGGCTTCCTCGCCGACCTCGAAACGCGCTGGCCGCAGAGCGGGCTCGCACGGTTTTATCTGTGCGAACAGCAGCCCCGCGATCTGGAAACGTTGCGCGAGGCCGGACGTGCCGCACGCATCTGCCCGTATGAGATCACCCGCGCGGCACTCGCTTTCAATGATGTCTGGGTGGGCGATTATAATTACGTTTTCGCACCGGCCAATCGCGGTATTTTTTATGATCAGCCCGGATTTGCGCCCGCCGAGACACTGCTCGTCGTGGATGAGGCGCACAACCTGCCCATGCGGGTGGCCGACGCCCATTCGCATGCCGCGCGGGCGGAAGAGCTCGCCTCACTTCTGGCGGAGCTGGAGCAGCAGTCGGCCCCTGCGCCCCTCACGCGAGTCCTCCACGCCTACACCCAGCTCCTGGCGGCACTGGCCCCGTGCGATGTGCTGGATGCGGCAAAAGAGGACGACCTGGCCGACACGCTTGAAGCGGTGGCACGGCAGGTGATGCTGTGCCCACCCGACTACACCGCGCTCGGGCCGCATTTCGCCGAATTGCTCTGGGAAATTGTCTCCCTTGATGCCTGGCTGCGTGAAAGCTCATTCCCGCGTCTGTTGTGGTGTCCGCGCGTGGGCGAACTGCGCTTCACCTGCCTGGATGCCTCTGCATTTATCGGGGAAACCTTGCTCGCCTTTGGCGGAGTGATTTTCGCGACCGCCACCCCGGGGCCGGCGGATATTTTTGCCGAAGCTTGCGGGCTGGCTGGCGACACGGTCCGCCCAATGGCCCGTGTGACCGCCCATACGCCATGGCGTGAAGGCGCGTATGCGGTGGCCTATGACATTCGGGTGGACACGTCCTACCGGCAGCGCAGGCGTCACCATGCCACCACGGCGGCGACCGTCGCGGCGCTGGCGGAGGCTGCCCATGGGCCCGTCGCGGTGTTTTTCCCCAGCTATGCCTATGCGGAAGCTGTCCAGGGTGAACTGGAGAAATCACATCCCGCCATGCGCGCCGTGCGTCAGCCGAAATTGGCCGATCTCGCCGCTCAATCTGCCTGGATGGAGGAGGCGCTGACCCTCAATGACGCGCTATTCCTCATTCTGGGCAGCGGCTTCGCCGAGGGGATCGACCTCCTTGGCGGACGCGTGACCCATGCGATGGTGGTCGGCCCGGCGCTGCCCGAGGTGAATGCCATGCAGTCGGCCCGTTTCGCCACATTGGAACGTGCCGGCCTGAAACGCGAAGCGGCCTTTCAGCGGGTCTATCAGGTACCCGGCATGCAGCGGGTGAATCAGGCGGTTGGCCGCCTCGTGCGCGCTCCCGGCCAGCACGCCAAGGTGCTCCTCCACTGCCGCCGTTTTCTTGAACCCAGCTACGCCGCGCTGCTCGACCCCGTATATCAGTTCGGTGCAACGATTGGAACGGATGAAGATCTCGCGCATTGGCTTGCCGGGCCATGATGCGTCAAAACCAATGTGCCCATCAGTTTGCCCGCGAAAATCCGGCGGCTGTATTTCCCTGCAAATTCCCCTTGCCATCGTCGCCCGCAGTCGCTGTTTTCTTCCCTTCTCTCCATGCAAAAGACCAAGAAATCTGTCGCCAAGCGCTTCAAGCTCACCTCCACAGGCAAGTTGATGCGCCGCACGCCCGGCTTCCGTCACCTGCTGGCCGCCAAAAGCACGAAGTCCAAACGACGTGCTTCCCGCGACAAACAGGTGGCCGCGGGCCATGCCCCGGCGCTCAAGCGCTGTCTGCCGTTCGGCCTCTGAGCAATCACGCCGCCGCGCATCCCACCCTAACTTCGTCTGGCAGGTGAACTAAGCCGACCTGCCGGCGATCAACCCAACCAAGGAACCAACCAACATG
>CAIXIZ010000459.1 GCA_903919625.1 uncultured Verrucomicrobiota bacterium | reverse complement strand
ATGTAGCCGAGCACATCGGGGTTGATCTCGTTGTCGGCGCGGAGCGGGCGCTCGTCGAGGTGCCACTGGTATTGGTCGAAGTAGTCGAAGATGCACTCGAAGGCTTTGTCGGGAATCGCGATGTCCTGGCCGTAGCGCTCGGGCTTCTCCAGCTCATGCACATCGAACAGGCCGCCGTTGAGATACGGGATGTTGCCGAGCAGTTTTTCCAAATCTGGAGCGCGGTCTTTGCGACGCTTGCCAAAGCCCTCATGGAAGAGGCGCAGCAGGAAATAGCGGTAGAAAGAATAGAACTTGTCCTTGCCCTGCTCCTTCTGGCAACGGTCGAGCCGACGGCGCAGGTAGTCGTGGTCGCCGTCAAGAAACCCCTTCCTCTGGATAAAATAAACGAACATCAGCCGGTTGAGCATGACGGACGCATACCATTCCTGATCCGGGTCGAATTTCTTCTTGCCCTCGACCTTGGTTGGGGCCGGAAACCCCTCAATGAACTCAAGGAAGGTCATCCGATGGGTGTCAAAGTCGCGGTAGAAAGCCTTGGTGACGCGCTCGATGTCGAAAGCGGCGCGGGCCCGCCCGGCCACCACCACGGTGGAGAGGCCGGCTTCCTCTTCTTCGAGCGAGACGTAGAGGAGTTGAAGTTTCTGTAGGAGCGAGTCGCCGGGCTGGCCGCGGTGATACTCGTGGGTGCGGGCCGCGAGCGGTTTGCCGTGTTCGCGGCGGACCCACATCCACGACTGGCTGGCGCGGTCGCCGGTGACGAAGACGATGAGGTGCTCGAAGCTGGTCTCGGAGAGTTTGCGGTCGAGCTTGAGGCGGGTGGCGTGGTCGGGCAGGCCGCCGCCGGGCGATTCGCAGAGCCAGGCGGTGAAGCCGCGCTTTTCGGCGACGGCGGTGAAGGCGTAGTCGGTTTCCCCGGCCCCGAGGGTGAGCTTCTGCCGCACAGGCTCCCAGCCGAGATCCTCGATGAAGAGCTTGGGCAAGTCGCACTTTTGCAGGAGCGTGCGGGCGCGTTGAAAATCGAGTGGCATGGGTCAGCCTTGGCGAATGCCGAGGGAGCAGATGATCTGAGGTTCGCGGGCAGTGGCGTCGTCCTTCGGAATGCAGAGGCGGTCTTCCTCATGGAGCGAAAGCACCAGCTCCACCAGCTTTTCATCGTTCACGCCGGCGCGTAGCTCGCGGTTGAGCAGGTCGCGGGCGGCCTCGGTCAGGGGCGTCTCGTAGATTTCATCAATGGCTTGGTGCAGCGGCTTGATGTCAAACAGGCTGTCTTTCACGCGGGCGGCATAGTCCTTGAGCCGCTCATAGGCGCGGCGGCGGGCGCTAGTGGGCTTGCCGAGTTGACCGCCGGTGGTGATGTGCTCGGTCTGGATGCCGGCCACGGCCTGTTGCACGAGCGGGTGGTGGTTGGCCAGGCGCGGTTGCACGGGCGTGGCCGGTTCGCACGCGGCGGCCCGCAAGATTTCGTGCTGGCTCTCGGTGACGGTGCGGCCGGCTTCGTCCACCCAGGCGAGGGCATCGTTCCCATCGGCGGTGCGGACATAGACCATGACGCCGGCGGCAGGCGCGGGGCCGACCGCGCCCGTGGGCCGGACGGGAACTGCGGCCAGCGCCTTGGTGGAAAACACCACGCCGGGGAGATCGGGGATGGTTTTCTTCAGCGACGGGTCGGTGTCGCAGGCGTTTTTCCAGATCTGGTAGGCCAGTGACGCGAGATCCACCTCGTCGTCCGCCGGGTCGTCCAGCACGCTGGATTTTTCCGTGAAGAGGTCGCGGATGACGGTGTCGTGCTTTTCATCCTCGAAAAAGGCCTCGTCGGTGCCGACGACCTCGGCGTTTTCCGAGAGGCGCTGTCGGACGCGCTCACGTAAACGGATGATGCGGTTGACCCCGTCGGCGGGGACAAATGAGTAGCAGAGAATCTCCTCCGCTTTCTGGCCGATGCGATCCACGCGGCCCGCGCGCTGGATGAGCCGGATGATGGCCCACGGCAGATCAAAGTTCACGACGATGGCGGCGTCCTGGAGGTTCTGGCCTTCGCTGAGCACATCGGTGGCGACCAGCACGCGGAGTTCGTCGGAAGGCGTGACATAATTGGGTTTCCCTTTTTCCTGCGCCTGATTGCTGACGGGGCTGAAACGGCGGGCGTAAAGGGACGGGTCATCGGTGTCGCCGGAGACGCCGGCCAACTGCTTGAGTCCGCGCGCCGCCAGCTGTTCCGCGAGATAGTCCACGGTGTCCGCAAATTGGGAGAAGATGAGGACTTTCTGGCCGGGATGCTTTTTTGTCAGGAGTTTGTGGAGCTCGGCCAGCTTGTGGTCTTGGCCCGGCTGCCACTGGCCCGCGAGTTCGAGGATGGAAAAAAGCCGCTTCGCGTCCTGCAGGAGATCCGCCGCGAGTTCCGCGATAAAAACATCGGCCCGCAACCAGTCAAAATTGCGGGCATGCTCGGTCTCCAGCGTGCGGTAGCCTGCGGCACCGGCGGTGGCAAAATCCGCCAGGGTCTTGGCGGTGATTTCAGTGGGCCGGGGAGCGGCTTCGTCCGCGCCGAACATGGGGCTCTCGCTGTCCTGGTCATCGGACCGGGTGTCGAACAGCGCGGCATCCTGCGTGCCCACCGGGAGCGGCAGGCTTTTTTCCAGCGCGTGCAGATAAATATAGTTGCGCAGGATGTGGCGGCGCACCGAGAGCAAGAACGAATGGCCGCTGCTTTCCAGCCGCTTGAACAGATTGGTGCGGCAGAAACCAATGAGGCGTTTGCCGGCACGGGAGAGGTTTTCCATCACCTCCGCTTCGGCTGGGGTCGGTGGCGTGGCCGGCATCGGCGCGAGATAATTCGCGAGACCATACCGGGGCAGGTGCAGGAGGCGGACAGTGTCCACGACCTTGTCCGAGTAGAGCCGCGCATACTGGTCGTCGGGGTCGCTGTCGCGAATTTGAAACTGGAGATTTTTCGGCTGGCGCTTGGGGAAATGAAAACGGCTGTCGCCCTCCAAAATGAGGAAGCGGCGCTCCTCCTTCGCCTTTGCCCGGCCGCACTGGGGGCACTTTTCCTGGGTGGGCAGGAGCACGGTGACGCACTTCGGGCATTCCGTGAAGGCGTAGTTCCGCTCCACGAAGCTGCGGGTGCGGCGCACCATGAACAGACGCATGAGCTCGCGCCAGTCGTCAGGATGGGGGCTCTTTTCGAACGCGGCGAGGCAGTTGACCGCACACTGGTGCTTGCGGGTAAATTCGTCCGGGCGGCCGTCGCAGTCGCGCCGCAGGTATTCCTCGGGCCGGATACCGACGGCGTCGTCCGGCTTCAGGAAGAGTCGGAGTTGGTTGGCCAGGTCGAGGTAGGCCTTGTTGTAGGGGGTGGCCGAGACGAGGATGCACTTGCTGGCGTTGCGCGCCAGATAGTCGCGCACCGCCGCCCAGCGCCGGCCCTCGCGGTTGCGGAGGTTATGGCTTTCGTCAATGATGACGACCCGGTAGCGGCGGAGATCGGGCAGAATTTTTTGTGCCTGCGTGACCGAGACGACCTCGGCTAGCAGCCGGTAGCGGTGCGCATAATCTTTCCACATGCCGACCAGATTTTTGGGGCAGAGGATGAGCGTTTCGAGGGAGCGCGGCGGATCTTGGAACACGCGGGCCAGCGCGGTGGCCATGAGCGTTTTGCCGAGACCAACGACATCGC
Source organism: uncultured Verrucomicrobiota bacterium (assembly GCA_903919625.1). Classification (GTDB taxonomy): domain Bacteria; phylum Verrucomicrobiota; class Verrucomicrobiia; order Opitutales; family Opitutaceae; genus CAIYUN01. The sequence continues at coordinate 8,104 of CAIXIZ010000459.1, read as the reverse complement.
CGAGGATGACGCCCCCGCGTTTCTCCAGATGCCGCGCCGCGATACGCACGGCGGCGGACTGAAATTCGAGCAGGTGGCCGCGCATGTCCGGCGGGATGTCGAACTCGGACAGGCCGGCGCGCGCTTCCTCCGCCAAGTGATAGGCCATCTTGACGTAAATCTGATAGGGCGGCGGGCAGTCGGGCCGCGCCCAGCTTTCGTCAATCACCTGGATCAGCTCCTGGGTGATGTCCACGCACCACCGGTCGTTCCAGCGGTCATTAAACCATTGGGCGAGCGTGGCTGGCGCGGGGTGCTCAAGCACATCCACATTGAGTTCACCCTGACCGCTGAGGCCGGAGAACGTGAGATTGCTGCTGCCAAGAAAGCCGGTGATGGGGTTGTTGGGATCGGTGCGGAAACAGAGGTAGAGCTTGGCGTGGAGCGTGTGCCGCAGAAAAAGTTTCACGACCACCTTGCCCGCCTTGAGCTGGGCGGAGAGACGGCGGAGACCGGCCTCGTCGGCATCGTTGGGCGCGCCGTAGGTGAGCTGCGCGCGGAACTCCTCGGCGAGCCGCCGTTTCAGACGAATGACGGCCTGCTGGCTCATCTGCTCATCCTGTGGCGCGAGGGTGTAGGCACGACGCAGCTCGTCTTGCGCAAGACGCTGCATGCCGACGATGAGGCGGCATTGCGCCCCCTCGCCGCCCGCCCACCGCTCAATCAGGGCGTCAACCGCTTTCCAACCCCGTAGATTGAAGTAGCCGACGCAAAAATCGGAGCGCGCCGAGATTTGCAACGTGTCCCGCAAGGCAGGCAGAAGGTCGCTCGCGATGTTGTCGAAAATGCGGGGCATGGGCTGGAGCGGTGAGGCTGTATTCTCTAAGAGTGCCAGTGCAATGCCGGAAAGGCCTTTACAGGGCGAGGTGGCGAGTCGGCCTTATGTACCCGTGACACTGGCAAGGAGGCGACCGGTGCTGCGGATGCCGCTGAGGGAGAGGATGTGGTAGCCATGGGGAAGCAGTTTATTTGGCGTGAGCAAAGAGCGTGGGCCGCATGTTCTCAGGCAGCACGATCACCGGCCACCAGAAGGGCGCATCGGTCCAGCCTTGGGCAGTGCCGTCCTGCCGAAGCAGCATAAGCACCGGCAAATTGACGCCTGCGTTTCTTGCCGGAGCAGTATCCGTGCGGGTGGTTTGGGGTTCGATATACTCCGCATGTGACGTTACCGCAGCCTTGCGGGAAACATTGCGGCCCGTGCGGAGCAGCAGGAGCACACGCCCCCGCGCACCCACACTGAAAGACTGATCGCTCAGGTGACGGAGGATGGCCTGGTATTCGGCCACATTCCATGTATCCTCATAACCGGGGGCAAAATTCACGAATGCTTTGTCCAGCAGTGTGACGATTTCGAGCGCGTCATCGCGGGAGACCTCGATCGCTGGCGGATTTTCGCCCAGCTTGGGCAATGTGCCCACGAGGCGGGTGAGGCGCTCGTCAATGCTCCTGGTGAGTGGGATCAGACGGGTCTTAACGTCAGTCTCGAAGCCCACTGGCAAAATCAGCCGGTGCGGGCGCAGTGTCGTGATGTTGGACGCGAGAATCTTGGTCGGACTGCACGCGACAATATTGTTGGTTTCGTTCAATTCGATGAACGTGACCTTGCGGTCGGGATTCTCGCCCTGCACGGCGATACGTTCGCGCAACGCGCTGTCGGCCTCGTGCATCCGGCGCATCACGGCATGGATGTGCGGTGCGGTGTGAAAGCGGGTCACGGCGCGATCCTCCACCGGGCGGAACCCAAACATCCGCGAGTGCTGAAGCACCGTGTCCTGCTGAAACCGTTGCGGGTCACGGCCGTAATAAAACCCAATCAGATTGGCGATCGTGATTCCTCGGTCGAGAATCTGCCCACCGATGAAAATGTTGAGCGGGGTGCGAAGCTGAAGCTGCCCTTCATCGTCCAAGAGCGTGGCCACCTGTGCTTCGGAGTTGACCTTGGTGATCATGATTTCACCGCTCGTCAATGCGGCGAGCACACGCTCCCAGACATCCGTCAACGGCGGTAGTGGCTGATGTGCGGCGAGGATAGATTTCGCAAGGTCACTGTAGGCGGTTTGCACCAATTCGCGCAGCAGGTCGGATTTTGCCGCGGCCTCGCGCTGGAGCTGATCGTCGAAGGCCCGGATGACACCCTCCTGCCAGGCGTGGGCGGACTTGGCGGCCTCCGTGTGGAAGAGAAAGGCGAAACGCTTGGGGCGGCGCTTGGCATGTTCGTCCTGGATTCGACGTAGGCATCCGGCGGTCAGAAAGGTGACGATCGCGGAACGCAGACCGGCGATCTTCGGGCTGATCAGGCACTCTTCGATTTTGAAACGACGGCGGTCTTCGCCTCGCAGCACCGTCAGCTCATCGCTCGTGACCGGTTGGAAAACATGGGCGGCGGGGCTGGTCGCAGTCTTGCTATCCTCAAAATAAAATTTGCCCCCGACATAGTCGGCATGCACCGGCACGAATTCGGTGAATTCGGGGCGCACGGGCTCGATGCTCATGCCTTCTGGGGAGTCTTCCGGTTGGAGATAGAGCGAATACGGCGTGGCTGTGACTTGCAGGAATGATGCGATTGGAAGCTGCGCGCGGAGGCCATCAATGAGACTAGCGATGGTGCGAAGATCCAGCTCGCCCGCCTTGGTGTAGAAGTAACCGATGGACGCGTTGTCCGCCTCGTCATCAATCAGCAGGATGCGCTTGCGGGCCAACTGCGGATAAGTCTGGAGCAGCGTCTCGGAGAGCCGCTCCAAGTTGTGCTTCTGCTTTTTGACGATGAAGATCAGCTTTTGGTTCAGCTCGAACTGGGTGAGGGGCTTGGGCAGTTCGAGGATGTCATAGACCTTGGCTTGGTCGGCCTCGATAAAATCGGCAAAATCCTTGCGGGCGCGTTTGTAGGTTTGCTTCGCGAGCGCGGTGGTCGGCTTGGTCAGGATCACGGCGATGTCGTAGCCGTTGTCAAAGGCGAGCGCGGTGACTCCCTCAAAGGTTTTCGTTTTGCCCGACTGGATGAGCCCCAGCAAAATCACGGGCTTCTTGGCCGTGGTTGGCCGGTCTCGCAATCGGGCGACCGTGGACTTGATGACCTTTTCATCTTCAGCCCCATAGACCAAGTCGGTGCCACGTTTCTTTTTCAGAAACTCCGGATAAAAGATTCCGTCGAGGTGGAGGGAGGCGGTGGAGGGGGCGTTAGTTGGCTGGTTTGGCATGGTGTCATCCTAGCAGCTGTAGAATGCGATTGCTATGGCGTAGATGGCATGACATCTGCGAATAACGCATGTTTAAGGAATTTCTCCAGCAAGACGGTCTGACTCTAACCCGGCTGCACACTCTCGTGCAGTTGGCGGAGGCTGGCAGCCTGACCGTGGCCACCGGTGGTGATACAGGCCGGCAAAGCCGCATGAGCCATCATCTCAAGGAATTGAGGGATTTTTTTGGGGCACCCTTGACCGAACGATCTGGCAAGAGTGTCCGGCTAAACGCCAAAGGCATGGAGCTGGCCGCCCTCGCGCGCCAGCAGTTTGGTGCGATGCAAAATTTCCGCCGCAGTCTCCAGACCGGCGGGCACGAGTGGAAGATCGGGGCCGGTGACAGCCTGCTGCAATGGCTGCTTATCCCGGCGGTGGGACGCGGTTCGCCTGACCGGCATTATCGGATCCACAATCTGCGGACCGCCGAGGTGGCCGCGCAAGTGCAGGATGAGCGGCTGGACTTCGGCCTGATCCGTAAGAACGCAGTGCCGGCCTCGCTGGCGGCGGCCGATATTTGTTTCCTCACCTACGTCATCGTGATACCCCGGCGTCTTCAACAGCGCAACCGCACTGTCCAGTCCGCGCTCACAGATCTGCCGCACGCCGCCATTGCCGGCGAGGGCCAGCTCACCGAGCAGTTGCGAACCATCGCCGGCGGCTTGGGCGGCAACTACCGCGCCCGGATCCTCTGCGACTCGTTGGGCCAGTGTCTGGCCGCAGTGAAGACGGGCGGCTTCGCTGCCGTCTTGCCTGCCCATGTCGTGAGCGAGGCGACTGCGGGCGAAATCGAAGTGATCGAGACCGACCTTGATGAGTTGAACCGTCCGATCTCTCTCATTTGGAATCGGCGCACCATGGAGATGCTGGGCCGGGTGGCCGTGCGGATGAAGGATGAGCTGCTCGGCCACCTCCGCGAGGAGGCCGTTGATCGCGGCATCAGGAAGGACACATTGAGGCAGCGCTAATCCCATGAAACCAGCCTTCCAAATCCTGACCAGTCAGCTCGACGCCAAGTTCATGGCGTTGATGGAGCTCCCCCCGATCATTGCAGAGGATGTCCCCAAAGATACCCCAGTTGGCGGGGTTTATCTTTTCACGGAAAACAACGTGGCTCTCTATGCCGGTCGCACGAAGAGAAAGCTCGGTTTGCGAATCCGTGAGCATTTCGGCTCCTCTCCAGCTTGTCCCTTTGCCTGGCTGCTTGCCCGTGATGCAACGGGATTCAAGGCAACCTATCAGACAAAAGGATCTCAGAAGGATTTACTCAGTCGGCCTGAGTTTCGGATAGTTTACGAAGACGCGAAAAAACGAATTCGGAAAATGCACGTTCGCTACGTGCACGAGTCGGATCCCCTCCGCCAAGCGCTTCTTGAGATTTATACCGCGGTCGTCTCCGGTGCGAGACACAATGACTTCGAGACTCACTGAACGGGAATCTTTCCACCGAGCCAGCACCCGAACCACACAAAAGAACGTAATTCCACCAGGCCTCTCGGCCTCGTGCCCTTATTCGCCTTGCGGCTTTGGTCGTTGCGGCATGCGGGTGCCAGCCCGTGGGAAATGTAGGATCGCGGTGTGGTTCGGGTGAATTGGTTCCGTGGGGAAATGGTTCAGAGCACCTCCAGCTGGGCCAATTCTTGAAACTCCTCCAGCAACTCGGCATACCTTTGCTGGAGGAATCGCTTAACTTTGGTGTTTTCCAAGACCCGCCGGATATACCGCTGCACCGCCCCGAGGTGGAGGGTGTTCGCGCCATAATCGTCCTGCACCCCTTTGAACTCCCGCTCCAGCACTTCCATTTCTTTTTCCATCCGCGCCACGTCCTCCGCCGTCTGTCCGGGCACTTTTTTGGTCTGCTCGGGATTGACGAGCTGATCGGACGGTGTGCCGACCAGCAGGGCACGGGCATAGGCATGGGTGAAGTTGTTGCCGCTCACCATGAGCTGTGCCATTTCGATCTGACGAAGTGTCTTCACCAGTTTTATGATGCGCAACGTGTGCACGGTCACCGGCTTGTCCTTGAGGATGTGCACGACTTCCGCATGGATGCCCACGAGGAGTGTCTTGCCCTTGATGATCTTACCCACGTCGACGTTGAGGGCCTTCGCGATGGCGGCCTCCGAGGCACCGCCTTCCAACGCCTTCATGATCATTTTATGCTCCTGGATCAGCGCGATGCGGCTGACCCTGGCATTGTAGGTGAACGCGTCATCATCCGTGGCAATGAGGCAAAACGCCTCGACGGCCCCGGTTTCCAGCAGGGCTTTTAACCGCAGGTGGCCATCGAGCAGGTGGTAGACGCCACCCTGGGAATGCACCACCAGCGGCTCAACCAAACCGATCTCCCGGATCGATGCCAGGATGGTGTTGTATTTCCCGAAGCCATGGTCGGACGGCTTGATCTGCCGGATGGGCAAGATCTTGTTCAGAGGCAGCATCACCGCCTTGTTCTGGAATCCGATGGAGACTTTTTTGGCCATGGTCAGGAGGTGTTTTTTATGCGTTCGGCGATGAATTTTGGCAGGGTCGCCAGATCCTCGGCCCGGAGGAGCGTGACAAAGTTGTCGTCCCCGAGCAGCACTTTCAGGGCCGCAACTGTCGTCCGGAGCCGCCCTTCGCAGATTTTTGCCTTGGTGACCATGATCCGCTGCCGGCTCGTCTCCTGCTTGTAGGCCAGGATCAGCCCGTCCACGGTGGTGCGCTTCTGCCCCTGCCGCCGGCTGCTTTCGTAGCTCTTGCCAAAGGTCTTTCGCATCTCGATCAGCTTCCGAAATGCCCGCAGCGAAACCAGTTTCATCGCCTTGCGCTCATACGCTTCCACCAGCAATTTCTGGGCATCTTCGTCACTGATGCCAGCGATGGTGACCGCGATGCTCAAGGGCAGGCATCCACGCAGCACAGCGTCGAGCACCCGGTCCTCGCCCTTTTCGAGCAGCTTGATTATCCCCACGAGGTAGGCTTCGGACAGGCCGGTCTTCCGCGCGATCGCCTCGACGCTGTTGCCCTGCTCCTTCATCCACTGGATGGTCTTGATCTGGTCCACCGCCCGCACCCGCCGCCGGGCAATGTTTTCCACGAGGCTGGCGATCAGACCTTCCGATTTGGTCATTTTCCGCACGAAGGCGGGAATTTCCGTTTGTCCCAGCGCGATGAATGCTTCCAGCCGGCCCTGCCCGCAGACGAGGTCGTAGACCGCCTTGCCGTCAGGGCCGGGTTTGGCCTCCATCACGGTGATGGGTCGTTTGAGGCCCGCCTCCGCGATGCTGCTGACGACCAGTTCAAACTTTTTCTTGTCCCGCACGCGGGGGTTGGTCACCCGCACCTGTACGACCGGGATCAGCTGGATATTGAGGTCGTCATCATTCATGCGACCTCCTCCACGGAAATCCGCTCCGCCATGTCGTAGAAAAACTCCAGGTCATCGAACCGGTAGCAGTCGAGGGCGATCTGGTTGTCTTCCGCCAGGCGCAACTTTGCCGCCACTCGGTCGAGCGCCGGGAAGAGGTAGTAGTCCTTGATCCCTTTGTTCGCTTCGTCCATCCGCGCCACAATGGTCACGTCGGGGCGGAGACTTTCCTCAAATCGTACCAGCCAGCGGGCCGACCCGCCGGGCGTGTGGTGCAAACAACGGGAAAGCACCAATGACGCGGTCAGCTCAGAATCGAGCGTGAGCAGATCCGTCTTTGGGTCGCGGCCGACGGCCACCCCCAGGCTGGTCAGCTTGCCGATGATCTCCTGGACGAGCTCCGGGTACTTTTGCCGGAGGAAGCGGTTGACCTGGATGAACGCATAGTCCGTTTCCGCCGCATACCCGATGAGCTGGTAGGCCCGGACCAGGCTGCCAAACCGGTTGCGAAAGGCCGCGCTCGACGGCATGTCGTCGCGCTCGTCGATGAGCACGCCGGAGAGACGTCCATGGTTTTTCAGGATTTCCCGGAGCTTTTCCAGCATTTCCTCGTTGGTGTAGCGTTTCGCCCGCGCGAGGATGATCTCCTGCGCCCGCAGAAAATCCTCCACCCCAATGATGGCCGCGAAGGATCGCTTGGCCCGGATCCACATCTCCGGCGGATTGTTGACGTGCTTGCGCTTCAGCTTGAACGAGGTCCGGTGATAGACGTTGTTGCCGATGTATTTTTCGTTGGTGAGGATTTGGTGGACGGTGCTGCGCGTCCATGGCCGGCCGAGGTCGGTACGCAGTCCGCCGGCATTCAGACGGCTGGCGATTTCACGCTCGGGTTTGCCGTCATCGAGAAACAGACGGTAGATGTCCCGGATGACCGCCTGCTCCGCCTCGGGGCCGGGCACATACACCACCCGGTCGGTCTGGAGGCTCTTTTGCTCGCCGAGCTTGAGGGTGCCCTTGGGGTTGCCGGCCTGGTCGATCAGCATGCGGCGCAGCCCGTAGCCGGCCGACCCTCCCTGCTTGAAGCCCATCTGGATCAGGCGGCACGCCCCTTGGAAAACCTTGGTCGAAAGCTCCCGGCTGTATTCGCCGGCCATGGAGCGCTTCACACTTTTGATGATGTTGGAGGTGGGGCTGCCGTCGTTCTCGAACTGCTCCGCGCAATAATGCACGGTGATGCCCGCGCGCTTGCAGATGTACTCATAGTAGCCGCTCTCGTCCGCGTCCTGAAAGCGGCCCCACCGGCTGACGTCGTAGACGAGGATGCACTTGAATTTGGCTTCGCCCGCCTCGACGGTGGCGATCATGCGCTGGAGGCTTTCGCGGCCCTTGACGCTCAGGCCGCTTTTGCCGAGGTCGGTGAAAACCTCGATGATGACCATGCCGCGTCGGGCGGCGTATTCCTTGATGCGGTCGAGCTGGT
>CAIXIZ010000458.1 GCA_903919625.1 uncultured Verrucomicrobiota bacterium | reverse complement strand
GTGTTGGTCATGTTGAAGTTGCCGCATAGCGCGAGGTTGCGCGTGGGCCACGGGCTGCGGCGGAAATAGGGATGGCAGGAGGAGAGGTTGTAGCCGCCGCTGGTTCCGTAGCGCAGGTGGCCCATGAGGAGCTCGCCGCCGAAGTCGAAGCGCTGCTTCACGGTGGCGGCAAACTCGGGGTGGATCGCCCCGCTGCCGACGGCGGCATGGTACTGGGCGTTGAGGGTCTTGAAAATTTTGCCCAGCGGGTCGGTTTTCACGCAGCGCTCGCGGAACATGAACGGCTCGCCGGCGGGCGGGTCGAGCTTCACGCAGGCGACGCCGGCGCCGTCCTGGCCGCGGTTGTGCTGCTTCTCCATGAGGAGAAAGAGCCGGTAAAAGCCCCACAGCGGCGTGCCATATTTTTCCTGGTAGTAGGCCAGCGGCTTCCGCAGCCGGACCAGGGCAATGCCGCATTCGTGGGTGAGTTTGTCGCTCATGGAGATGGGCCGGTGCGCTCCGGCGCCGCCCCGGGGCGGGCGGTGGAACTCGGCGCGGACGCTAGGTGGACGATGATCCTCACAGGTGGTTCAAGGCTGCCCATTCCGTTGAGCAGGGCGGAATGGTCAACGGCTTTCTGCAAAACCGCAAACCGGGGAGGCATTTCCGCCCCTTGACCCGCCGGGGATGTTCCCAAACATCGCGGGTCTTGACCATGCTGATCCTGCGCGGCTCACCCGCCCTTTCGGACTTCCGGCTCCAAAAACTTCTCGCCGTCCTCACCGGCGCCGGCCTGCCGGCCCGCGCCGTCAGCGCGGAATTTGTGCATGTGGCCGACGTGGGCGGCGAGCTGACACCCGCCGAGCGCGAAATCCTGGAAAAACTGCTCACTTACGGTCCGCGGCGTGCGGCCGAACCGGTGAAAGGGATCCTGCAGGTGGTGGCGCCGCGGCCCGGCACCATTTCGCCCTGGTCCTCAAAGGCGACGGACATCGCGCAGATCTGCGGCCTGGACAAGGTGCGGCGGATTGAGCGGGTGATTGCCTACACCGTCGACCTCGGGGCGGCGGAGGTGGCCTTTCCGCTCACGCAGCTGGACGCGGCCCAGTCGGCCGCCTTGCGGGCGAAACTGCATGACCGCATGACGCAGGCGGTCTTCGGCGACCTCGACGCGTGTGCGGCGTTGTTTCGGCGCGAGGAACCGCGCCCGTTGAACAGCGTGCCGTTGCTGGCCGCCGGACGCGCCGCGCTCGTCGCCGCCAACGCCCACCTCGGCCTCGCGCTGGCTGACGACGAGATCGACTACCTGGTCGCGGCGTTCACCAGGCTCGGGCGTGACCCGCACGACATTGAGCTGATGATGTTTGCCCAGGCGAACTCCGAGCATTGCCGCCATAAGATCTTCAACGCCACCTGGACCATCGACGGCACGGCGCGCGACCGCTCGCTGTTCCAGATGATCAAACACACCTTTGCGCTGCATCAGGAAGGCATCCTTTCGGCCTATAAGGACAATGCAGCCGTCCTCGCCGGCACCCGCGGGGGCCGTTTTTACGTTGATCCGCGCACCCAGGAATACGCGGCGCACGACGAGGAGATTCATCTGCTCTGCAAGGTCGAGACCCACAACCATCCCACCGCGATCTCGCCTTTTCCCGGGGCGGCGACCGGTTCGGGCGGGGAGATCCGTGACGAGGGGGCGACCGGCCGCGGGGCGAAGCCCAAGGCGGGGCTCGTGGGTTTCACGGTTTCCAATCTGCGGATTCCCGGAGCAATCCAGCCGTGGGAGAAAGATCACGGCAAACCTGGCCGGATCGTGTCGGCGCTGGACATCATGCTCGAGGGGCCGCTGGGCGGGGCGGCGTTCAACAACGAGTTTGGCCGTCCGGCCATCAACGGTTATTTTCGCACGTTTGAGGCGAAGGTCCCCGGGGCGAACGGTCCCGAGCTGCGGGGCTATCACAAGCCCATCATGCTGGCCGGCGGCCTGGGCAACATCAAGGCCGGGCATGTCCAGAAGGGTGCGATCAATCCGGGGGACAGGCTCATCGTCCTCGGCGGTCCGGCGATGCTCATCGGTCTGGGCGGCGGGGCGGCGAGCTCAATGGCCAGCGGTCATGGCAACGAGGAGCTCGATTTTGCCAGTGTGCAGCGGGACAACGCCGAGATGGAGCGCCGCTGCCAGGAGGTCATCGACCGTTGTTGGGCGCTGGGCGACGCGAATCCCATTTCGTTCATCCACGATGTCGGGGCCGGCGGCGTCTCCAACGCCCTGCCGGAGCTCGTCAACGACGGCGGCCGCGGGGGTAAATTCGATTTGCGGGCGCTGCCCAACGACGAACCGGGCATGTCCCCGCTCGAGATCTGGTGCAACGAGTCGCAAGAGCGCTATGTGCTGGCCGTGCCGGCCGTCCACCTGGCGATGTTTCAGCAGCTCTGTGAACGGGAACGCTGCCCGTTCGCCGTCGTCGGCGAGGCCACGGCGGAAAAACAGCTCGTGGTTGTGGATCCGCAGTCGAAAAACACTCCCATCGACCTCCCGCTTGAGGTGCTGCTCGGCAAACCACCCCGCATGGCGCGCACGGATGACACTCTGGTCCGGCCGCAACATCCGCTCGATCTCACGACCCTCACGCCGCCCGCACCCGGTCCCAAAAAATCCCACCCGGCCGATACGGCGGTGGCCACCGAGCGGGCCGCGCTGGCTGAGGCCATCCATCGCGTCCTCGCCCATCCGACCGTGGCCGACAAGACGTTTCTGATCTCGATCGGCGACCGCACGGTGGGCGGGCTGATCGCCCGCGACCAGATGGTCGGGCCGTGGCAGGTGCCGGTGGCCGACTGCGCGGTGACGGCGGCCTCCTTTGATGTGTATACGGGCGAGGCGATGGCGATGGGCGAGCGCACCCCGGTGGCGGTCAACCATGCGGCGGCGTCCGCGCGGCTGGCCGTTGGGGAGGCGCTCACGAATCTCGCCGCGGCGCAAATCGGTGAACTGGGCAAAGTGAACCTTTCCGCCAACTGGATGGCGGCGCCGGCGGGTCCCGGTGACGGGGCCGATCTTTACGCCGCAGTCCAGGCGGTCGGCCTTGAGCTCTGCCCGGCGCTCGGCATCACGATTCCCGTCGGCAAGGACTCGATGAGCATGCGCACCGCGTGGAAGGACGCCGCCTCCGGCCAGGACCGGAGCGTCACCGCGCCCGTCTCGCTCATCATCTCCGCGTTCGCCC
>CAIXIZ010000457.1 GCA_903919625.1 uncultured Verrucomicrobiota bacterium | reverse complement strand
GGCAGATCAAGGACCACGCCAGCCCGGCGCCCCGCGGCCTCGACGATCTTCCAGTGGAAATCCGCCCCAACGGTGAAATTTGGGTGCGCTTTCAAAACTTCCGTCCCGGCGAAAAGGAGCGCGTGGCTGTCTAATGAAACCCGCCCTCGACTGGCTCGACCAACGCACCGGCTGGAAAAAGCTCCTCCATGAGGCGCTGTTCGAAAACGTCCCCGGCGGCGCGCGCTGGCGCTATGTCTGGGGCAGCACGCTCACGTTTTGCTTTGCCGTGCAGGTGGTCACGGGCCTGTTCCTGTGGCTGGCCTACAGTCCCGGTGCCCAGACCGCCTGGGAGAGCGTCTATTTTATCCAGCACGAGATGTGGGGCGGCTGGTTTCTGCGCGGGCTGCACCATTACACGGCGCAGGCGATGACCGTGCTGCTGGTGCTCCACCTCATGCAGGTGGTCATTGACGGCGCCTATAAGGCCCCGCGTGAGGTCAATTTCTGGACCGGCATCCTGCTGCTGCTGCTGGTCCTCGCGCTCTCGCTCACCGGTTACCTGCTCCCATGGGACCAGAAGGGCTTTTGGGCCACCCGCGTGGCAACCAGCATCGCGGCCATCACTCCCGTCGTCGGTCCGGCGGTGCAAAAGCTCATCGTCGGCGGCAACGACTATGGCCACTTCACGCTCACGCGGTTCTTTGCGCTGCATGCGGGCGTGATTCCGGGCGCGATCATGGCCTTCATCGTCGCGCATATCTGGCTGTTTCGCCGGCATGGCCTCACGCCCAAGGAACCGCGCCGCAACCGCGACGCCGCCTTCTGGCCGGGGCAGGTACTATGCGACGCGGTCGCGTGCCTCGCGGTGCTGCTCGTCGTGCTGTTTTTCGTCCTCCGCTACCACGGCGCTGAGCTGGGCGCACCGGCCGACCCGTCGGAGCAGTTTTCCGCCGCGCGGCCCGAGTGGTATTTCCTCTTTCTGTTTCAATTGCTGAAATACTTCCCCGGCGGCACGGAAATCTGGGGCGCGATGGTCGTGCCGGGCGTGCTGCTGCTCGTGCTCGCCGCCATGCCGTTTGTCGGCAAATGGAAACTCGGCCACCGCTTCAATGTCGGCTTTCTCTGGTCAATGCTCGGGGGCGTCGCCCTGCTCACCTGGCTCGCGGTCAACGAGGACCGCCATAACCCCGACTATCATGCTGCCGTCGTCGCCGCCGCTCGCGACGCCGAGCGGGTGGTTGCCCTCGCCCAGTCACCCGACGGCATCCCACAAACGGGCGCGGTCACCCTCCTGCGCAATGATGCGCTCACCCAGGGCCCCCGGCTCTTCGCCAAAAACTGCGCCAGTTGCCACCGTTACGATGGCGGCGACGGCCTCGGCGGCATACCCAAGGGGAAGATCGGTGCGTCCGATCTCAAGGGCTACGCCAGCCGCGAATGGCTGACGGGCCTGTTCGACCCGGCCCAGGTGGCCGGCCCCCATTATTTCGGCGGTTCGAAGCATCAGGACGGCAAGATGGTCGACTTCGTGAAAAAAGATGTTGTTGGTTTCTCGCCCGAGCAAAAGGCGCAGCTTCAGAGCGTGATCGTCGCGGTCTCCGCCGAGGCCGGCCTGAAAAACCAGCGCACCCTCGACGCGCGCGATGCGGCCATCATCGACCAGGGTAAAAAGTTTATCACCAACGCGACCGTCAGCTGCACCGACTGCCATCAATTTCACAACGTCGACAAGGACGCCGTCGCACCCGATCTGACCAACTACGGTTCGCGCGAATGGCTGGCGGCTTTCATCTCCGATCCGGGCCATGATCGTTTCTACGGTGCCAGCAACGACCGGATGCCGGCGTTCGGCGCCAACCAACGCATGAGCGCCCAGGAGATCGGCCTGCTCACCGACTGGCTGCGCGGCGACTGGTATGAGCCGGAGGGGGAGAAGGCGAAGGACTGAAGGACTGAGGGCGAACGGGCTAACGAGTTGAAGGGTTTGGAGGTTGAGAGGGGCCTCTTGTGGGTGGTGACGCATATTATCGGCGGTCAATGTAGGTCGGGGTTTATC
>CAIXIZ010000456.1 GCA_903919625.1 uncultured Verrucomicrobiota bacterium | reverse complement strand
GCTTGCAGACGGGAACAGGCGGACTTTATGCCCTGGCAGAGCGTCGGATCTGGCGGAAAAATCCCTCCGCCCCGGATGATGCGCGGGGGATCAATGGATTTGTACAATACGGCAATGCATCCAGTGCGATCAGCAGCATCCGCCGGCACTTTGGCCTTGGCGTGAGTGCCACCGGTCTGATGACAGGCCGAGAAACCGATACCTGCGGCGTGTATGTTTCAATTGCCTCCCTCAGCCGGGAAAATTTGGCGCTCACTTCTGCAACTGAGACCACGCTGGAGGCCTTCTATGGGATTGCCCTGGCCGCAGCGGTAAAGCTGAAGGCCGATGTGCAGTTCATCCAACACCCGGCCGGTGACCAGGTGCGACGGGCGGCGGTGGTCGGCACGCTGCGGCTGGTCACCAAATTTTAATTGGGCAGGCTTTGCGGTGAGGGGACAGGGCACGGCAAGGTGCTTCAGGACGGGCGTTGGCGGCACGAGGGGGGTGCACAATTTAATTCGCCATGCAATCTCACGGCTTGCTCCCGGCTCCAAACGTGCCACGCTGCCGTCGGTTTGTCACAATCCACCACCTATTTATCCGGCGCATGAAACGACTCGTCATCATTGAAGACCAGACGGCCATCCGTGAGATGCTCGTGGAAATTTTGCGCGCCGATCCCAACTACCAGCTGGTGGGCGAGAGTGGCGACGGCCAGAGCGCACTGGCGCTCTGCCTCGAGACCAAGCCCGACCTGATCGTGCTCGACGCCAAACTTCCCGGGCTGAACGGCGTTGATCTGCTGCGCCGCCTGGGCAAGCAGATCAAACATATCCGGGTATTGGTGTTTTCCGGCTATGAAAACCCGGTGCTGGTGCGGGAGATGCTCGAGGCCGGCGCCCATGGTTTTGTGGAAAAAACCGCCGGATTGTTTGAGTTTAAAAAGGGTCTGGAGACCGTTGCGGCGGGTGGCACTTATTTTGGGCCGGCGGTGGCCAGCCTGTTGCGCAACGTCATCGCCAACCCTTCCGCCAGCGATACCGCCGATTTCCTCACCGACCGGGAGCGCGAGATTTTGCAGCTGGTGGCCGAGAGCCATAGCACGAAGGCCATCGCCCACAAGCTGGGGATCAGTGTGAAAACCGTGGACAACCATCGGACTAATCTGATGCGCAAGCTCAATCTCCATGATGTGGCCAGCCTCACCCGCTATGCTTTGGAAGTTGGCCTCGTGGAGCCCAAACAACCCCTCTGATTGTCGGTTTGATTGCTGAGCCGGGCAAAACAGGGTGACGCCCGATCAGTCCCGGACATCCCGGGCTTCGGGATAAGTTCTCCGCGTGGCCCAAAGGCGGAGGAAGCGGGAGTCTGCGGCAAAGACAGATGACGTAACAATTAGCAAAACAACACGATATACAATTAGAACCGTAAATAATTGCCAACACCAACCGCTGAAATTTGGGACAGGACGAGAAGCAGACCAGGGCGCAGGGAATAAGGTGAAAAATATACAGTTGACATATCAACGAAAAAATGAACCCATGTGTTCCATCCGCTCCTGCCGATGCCAACTGCCACCCCCTTCGAGCTTATCACTTCCGTGCTGTCGACGGCTGATGCGTTTCTCCGCGAGGGAACGCGACTCTTCAAGCCGCTCGGCCTCACGGTGGCGCAATACAACGTGCTCAACGTGCTGGCCGGCAACCCGGAAAACGGCGGTTTGAGCCAGCGAGAGCTAAGTGATGAACTGGTCGTGGACCGTTCCAATGTCACCGGCCTGCTTGACCGCATGGAGAAGGCCGGCTGGGTGCGGCGGGCGGATGATCCGGCTGACCGCCGGATCTACCGGGTGCATCTGACGCCGGAAGGACGGCGCCTCTGGGAAAAGACCAGTCCGCTCTATGCCGCCGTGGTCGCGCAGGTCGCGCAGGGTCTGACGGAGCGGCAGACGCGCGAGACCCATGCGGTACTGGCCCGGCTTAAAACCGGCGCCGCGCAATGGAAACTGCCGCGGCTGTGAGGCCAAGTTTCACCGGACGGAACGCCGACAGGGGCATCCATGCAAATGATGAAACAACATCTGATCAGGAAGCAGCCGGAACGGTGACCGGCGGAAAGCATTGAACATTTGTCCGGAACCTCTCGCATAGCCACGTCCCCATCATGCGCCTCTCTTTTTTCACCCACCGTTCCTATGTCACTTGGGTGCTCGAAAAACCAGTCATCCTGCTGGCGCGGCTGCTTTACCGCGTACGCTCCCGCGGGGAGGAGAACATCCCTCCGGGTGGGGCGCTGCTGGTGGCGAATCATCTCTCCTATGTGGACGTGCTGGTGATCCAGCTCGCTTGTCCACGCCCCATGCGGTTTGTGGGCCATGCCACATTGCTGGAGAAAAGCTGGTTTTTTCGCCTCGTTTTCCGGCTGGCAGGCGTCATCCCGGTTTCGCCGGCCAATGCGTTGCAGACCACCCGGCGCGTTTCCGCGGCGCTGGCGGCCGGGGATCTTGTCCTGATCTTTCCCGAGGGCGCGATCTCACGCACCGGGCAGCTCATGCGGCTGGAGCGGGGTTTTGAACTGATGGCCCGCCGGGCCGGTGTGCCGGTGGTGCCCGTGTTTCACGACGGCCTGTGGGGCTCGCTGTTTTCGTTTTCGGGCAACCGTTATCTGTTCAAGTCGCCCCGACTCATGCCGACCGAGGTGTTTGTGGCCTGGGGCCGGCCCATCCCGGCGGACGAGGTCAGCGCCGCGACCGTACGGGAGGCGTTGCTCGACCTGGGCCGTGCGGCCTTCGATGCACGACCGCAGCTCACCCGTCACCTGGGCCGGGAGATCGTCCGCAACCTGGCCCGCCAGCCCTGGCGCACGGTGCTGGTGGACCGCACGTCGGACCGGCGCGAGCTGTCCGGCGCGGCGCTGTATGCCGCCGCCGCCGTGCTGTCGCGCCGGCTGCGGGCCACGGTGGCGGCGCGGCGGGTGGGACTCGTCCTGCCCACGGGTGGCGGCGCGGTGCTGGCCAATCTGGCGGTGCTCTGTGCGGGCAAGGTGCCGGTCAACCTCAATTTTACGGCCGGACGGGCTGCGCTCGAGTCGAGTTTGCGCATTGCGGAAATTGACACGGTCATCACGGCCAGAGTGTTCAAGGCCAAACTGCCGGATTTTCCCTGGCCGGCGCACACGCTGGACGTGCGCGAGGAACTCGACGCGACCGGCGGACAGTCGGCGCTGGCGCTCTGGTTTCTGGCGGCGTGGACGCTGCCCAACCAGCTCTGTGCGTCGCTCCTCGGCCTGCCCAAACGGGGCGACACGGACGAGGCCGGGGTGCTGTTCACCAGCGGCAGCTCCGGCGAGCCGAAAGGGGTGGTGCTCACGCACCGCAACCTGCTCGCCAATTGCGCGCAGATTTCCTCGCTGTCGATCTTGCCGGAGTCGGCGCGGATGCTGGCCTGCCTGCCGATGTTTCACAGCTTCGGGTTCACCGTCACACTGTGGTATCCGTTGTTGCGGGGCTGTGCGGCGGTCACCCTGCCCAGCCCGCTCGACACCCGCAAAATCATCGACGCGATCCGCGACGAGGAATGCACCGTGCTGGTGGGGGCGCCGACGTTCCTGCGGCCGCTGCTGCGGAAGGCCGGGCCGGGCGACCTGCGCACGCTCAATCTCGTCGTGTCCGGTGCCGAGAAGCTGCCTCCAGACCTCTATGAGGCCTTTCGGGAAAAATTTCACCTGGAGATCATGCAGGGCTACGGCCTGACCGAAACCTCGCCGGTCACCAGCGTCAACCAGCCCAACCCGCCCATGCCGCCCACCACCGAGGAGCGCGACCGGCAGGCCGGGAAGCGCACCGGCTCGGTGGGCCGGCTCCTGCCGGGCATGGCGGCCCGGCTGCTCGATCCCGACACGATGCAGGAGGTGCCGCCGACCACGACGGGACTTGTGGCATTGCAAGGAGCGAATATTTTCGGCGGTTACCTGGGAGACGAGCTGCGCACCCGGGCGGCCTTTCACGCCGGCTGGTTTGTGACGGGCGATCTGGGACGGTTCGACGAAGACGGTTTTTTGTGGATTGAGGGCCGGTTGGCGCGGTTTTCCAAGATCGGCGGTGAGATGGTGCCGCACGGGACGGTGGAGCAGGCGCTCGTCCAGGCGCTCGGCATTGACGCCGGTGAGAGCTATGCCGTGGTGGTCACGGGGATCCCCGATCCCGGCAAAGGCGAGGCACTGGTGGTTTTGACAACGCTGGATGTGACCGCGGAGACGGTGCGCGAAAAGCTGACCGCCGCCGGCCTGACCAATCTCTGGATCCCCCGCGTGGTCCGGCGCGTGGAAAAAATCCCCGTGTTGAGCACCGGCAAGCTGGACCTCAAAGGCTGTCAGGCGCTGGCGGCGAAGGGCGGTTGAGCCCAAAATCCGCGGATGTTTTTTTCCGACAGATGCCGCGGGAAATCCGAAGCCGGCATGAGACGGACGCGCGACATCCTGGGATCCAAACTTACACTTGCGGCGAGATACGAAATCGCCAAGATAGGGCAAGTATGAGCGTCCAAGAAATCAAGTCACAGGTGGCTCTCCTTCCGGCTGACGAGCGGGATCAGCTGGAATCTTATCTCAAGGTCTTGCGGCTGGCCCGGTCGCCACAGTTTCGGGTGCGGGTGGATGAGGCGCATCGCCGGATGGATGCTGGAGAGGTGGTGACATCCGCCCAGTTGCGGGCAATGCTCAAGCCGGAAATCCAGGCGTCCAGCTGATGCCGCTTGGATATGATTTTTCACTCGACCGGGAGGCAGTGATGGCGTTCGCCCAATGCAGCCCGCCGGAACAGAGGTTGCTCCTTGCCGCCTGTGAACGTGTGGCCCGGCATCCATTTGCCACGGGTGACTGTCCGATGCGAGGTGAACATGGTCGGCAGAATGAGTTGTTGGACTTGGGTGAATTTGTGCTCACGTTCTGGGTGGATCATGCCGTGCGCGTGGTGCGCATCGTTGCCATCGAACGAACTTAAATCATGCGCACCGTCATTCTTGGTTCCGGCCGCGGCTCCAACGCCGAGGCCATTCTCCAGGCCCAGCTGGCCGGGCGGCTCGGCCGGGCCCAGGTGGTGCAGATCATTTCCGATCAGCCTGACGCCGGCATCCTGGCGCTGGGACCGCGATTCGGCGTGCCGGCCCAATTTGTGGATCCGGCGCCCTTTAAGACCAAGCTGGAAGGCGCGAGCGAAGCCCGGTACATCACGGCCTTGCACGCCTGCGAGCCGGATTTGATCGTGCTGGCGGGTTTTATGCGGGTGCTTAAGCCGGCCCTAATCGGGGCGTTCGCCGGCAAGATCATCAATTTGCATCCGAGTCTGCTGCCGGATTTCCCCGGCCTCGATGCCATCGGTCAGGCCTGGCGGCATGGCGCGAAGACCACCGGATGCACCGTCCACCGCGTCACGACCGAGGTGGACGGCGGGCCAATCCTGGACCAGGCGATCGTGCCGATTGAGCCGGGTGAAACTTTGGCCACGCTCACCGCCAAAGTGCATGCCGCCGAACACGAGCTGCTGCCGGCGGTCATCGCCCGCCTGAGCGAGGACTGACCGGCAGTCGCAGACCGAAGCCAAGGCGGGCCGTGGGCACCGTGAGCGGACCGTTGCCATGTTCCTTAAGCCGACAGGGTATTGCGGCCTCATTTTCAGCGCTTCCAAACCCAGGCTTCCCGTTCTCCATTTTTCGGATATGCAGACTGGCGAAGCATTTTCCCCATGCCTGCCCTGCGCATTATCATCATCGAAGACGAACCGGCCATCGCCGACACGCTGCTCTACGCCTTGCGCACGGATGGTTTTGCCCCCGAATGGCATGCAACCGGCGGGGCAGGCCTGGCCGCGCTGGCCGGCGGCGGCGCGGATGTGGCGCTTTTGCTCATTGATGTCGGCCTGCCGGACATGAACGGATTCGAACTGTGCAAAAAAATCCGGATCAATTCAGGGGTGCCCATTTTGTTTTTGACCGCCCGCAACAGTGAAATTGACCGCATCGTCGGACTGGAGATCGGTGGCGACGACTATGTCACCAAGCCTTTCAGCCCACGGGAAGTCACCGCCAGGGTGAAGGCGATTTTACGACGGGGCGCCGCAGGCACGGCGCCAGCCGACCCCGCGGCCCCCTCCCGGACCGGGCCGAAGGCCGTGGCCGGATTTGCCCTGAACGAAGAGCGACAGGAGGCCCGGTATCGCGGCACGCGGCTGGAGCTGACCCGCTACGAATACCGTCTGTTGCGGACATTGCTGGCCCGGCCAGGCCGAGTATATTCGCGCGACGATCTGATGACCGCCGCCTGGGAAGACCCCGGCGCCAGCCTCGATCGCACGGTGGACGCGCACATCAAGACCCTGCGGGCCAAGCTACATGCGGTGGCGGCCGGGGCCGACCCGATCCAAACCCACCGCGGTCTGG
>CAIXIZ010000455.1 GCA_903919625.1 uncultured Verrucomicrobiota bacterium | reverse complement strand
GTTTCTCGATCAATTCGTAACGGCCCGGTGGCAAGGCGGAAAATTGCTCCAGCAGTTCCGCTTGGTAGGCATAGAGCCCCAGGTGTTTGTAACACGGGTTGGCCCGCACCCAGACATCGTCCACCGGTCCGGCCTGGTCGCGGGCAAAAGGCAGGGGCGCGCGCGAGAAAAACAAGGCGCGTCCGCCCGGAGGATTGCCCGACGGGGGCGCAAAGACCACTTTCACCTGGTTGGGATTGAGAAAATCCGCCGCGGAGCTGAATGGGGTGGCCAGCGTCGCCATGGGCGCATCACCCGCGATGAGCGCGGCGAGCGTGCGGATTTGCCTGCCTGTGACCAGCGGCTCATCGGCCTGCACGTTGATGATGCGGGTGGCCCGGATGGTGCGGTTGGCCTCGGCCAGGCGGTCGGTGCCGCTCGGGTGGGAACGGCCGGTCAGGATCACCTGGAACCCGGCGGTCCGCAGCGGCGTGGCCAGCAGTTCATCATCCACGGCAAACCACAACGGGAGTTCCGGCGCCTGCTCACGGATGCGCTCCGCCACCCACAGCAGCAGCGGTTTTCCCCGGATCAGATGCAGCAGCTTGCGCGGAAACCGGGTGGATTCCAGACGGCAGGGGACGACGATGGCAGTCTGCGGCATGAGGCCGGAAGGTTGGGGGCGGGGTTTTTGGGTTGCAAGCCATCCGCGGTTGACGAGGCTGCGGAGGCATGACGTCTGACAAGGAGACATCCGCCGCCGAACAGAAGCATACTCGCGAACTCACTGTGCAAAATGAGCTTGGCGTCCACGCGCGCCCGGCCGCGATGATCGTGCGCATCACGAACAAGTTCAAAGCCGATGTCTTCGTCGAAAAGGACGGTGAACAGGTGAACGGCAAAAGCATCATGGGGCTGATGATGCTCGCGGCCGGCCGCAATTCTAAGGTGAAGTTTATTGCCGCCGGGGCCGATGCCATGCAGATGCTGGTCGAACTCGAGGCGTTGTTCGCGCGGAAGTTTGACGAGGTGTGAGGGATTAAGCGCGAAGGCGCAAAGGGACGGAGGCGTGAGGAAAGACAAATCACGGAAACACGAAAGGGCGGAATTTTCGGCCAGAGCGGCTGCAGCGCAGACGACCCTTGGCGTTTGCTGTCACATTAGAACATGGCCGACACAGAGAGCGAATAGGAAAAGCGGCATGAAATCATTTCGTATTTAAGGCGGCGTAGCCGCCGCAGATCGTCAGCTCGACGAGCCAGCATACGCCGCAGGCCATCAAAAGGCCGAGGGCGAAGCTGCAGGTTTTCTTCGGGATCGTCAGTAATATCGCAGCGACCGGAACAACGAAAAGGACAAACAAATCAGCCCAAATTGTGATCCGCGCGAGCGGAGCGCCTTCCTTAAAATCGCCTGGCGGAAGCAACAACAAGAGAGTTGCCATGATAGCACCGACAATCGCGCCACGAAGCGCCCAAGTGGATCTTTTGGTTTCAGACGAGGAGGGATGGGAGTCGGACGATTGGGTTTCCATGGGGTTTGTTGGGCGAAGGTTCGGAGAGAGTTTTCAAAGGGTTGCTGTTCCTTGCACCGCCTTGCAGAACTTTGTGTCCTCGCGCTAAATGCTGAAAAAGGCCTTCGCATTGGCGGTCGTCGCCGTTGCGAGCGTTTCGAAACTGACGCCAAAAATTTCCTGGGCGGCGAATTCCGCGGTATGGCGCACGAAGGCCGGCTCATTGGGTTTGCCGCGATGGGGCAGGGGCGAGAGCCAGGGCGCGTCGGTTTCCACCATCAGCCGGGCGAGACCCTGGGCCTGTGCCGCGGCCCGCACGGTGGCGGCATTTTTGTAGGTGAGGATGCCCGTGAAGGAGCCGCACCCGCCGCGCCGGTTCAGCTCGGCGATTTCCGGCGCGCCCTCGCTGAAGCAGTGAAACACCACCCGGTTCCAGTCCACTCCGCTGGCGTCAATCATCCCGACCGTCTCGGAAAACGCGCCGCGGGAATGCACAATCAACGGGCAGCCCAACGATTTCGCGAGCGTCAGCTGCGCCGCGAAGGCGGCCCGCTGCCAGGCCAGGATTTTTTCCGCCCCGGCGATGTCCTTGGGCAGGTGAAAGCGGTCCAGGCCGCACTCACCGAGGGCCGCCGGGGCATTCCCGGGGTTTTGCCAGAAGGCCGGGAGCTGCGCGATTTCGTCCGCCCAATTTTCGCCGACCGAGCAGGGGTGCAGCCCGACCGAGTAATGGACGAACCCGCGATGGGCCGCAGCCAGGTCGCGGTAAAGCGTCCAGTCTTCCGACGACGTGCCGACCGTGACCATGGCGGCGACACCGGCCTGGTGTGCGCGGGCGAGGGTCGCGTCGAGCGTGCCGGGTTTGACGTAGGATTCGAGATGCGTGTGCGTGTCGATGAGGGCCATGCGGGATATTCCAACGTACCAACCATGCTAAATAGACTGTTAGGGGAAGCCGGGGTTGGGCGGATGGGGATTAGGTGCCGTAAAGCGTGCCATACCTTTCACGCAAATAGGCGAGCAGGTGCCGGGGCGACAGTTCCTCACCCGTGATCCGGCGTACCAGCTCCAGCGTGTCATGGCGGCGGCCCTGGGAGTGGATGTTTTCCCGCAGCCAGCCCAGCAGGCGCGAGAAGTCGCCACGCGCAAAATCCTCCTCCAGGCCGGGCAGCGTGCGGCGAACGGTGGCCCAGAGCTGGGCGGCCATCATGTTGCCCAGGCAGTAGCTCGGGAAATAGCCGAACCCGCC
>CAIXIZ010000454.1 GCA_903919625.1 uncultured Verrucomicrobiota bacterium | reverse complement strand
TGCGCCAGCTCCTCCAACCGCAACTTCAAGGGCCGGCAGGGCAGCCCGACCGGGCGCACCCTGCTGATGAGCCCGGTCATGGTCGCCGCCGCCGCCATCACCGGCGCCGTGGCCGACGCCCGCGAAGTATTTTCCTTCCCTCCCTCCCAATCCAATTAACCACGGACTCAACCGCTCGGCCCGGCTGCGATCTGAATCAAATCCGTGAACATCCGAGCCATCCCTGGCCAACCACTCCTCCCATGTCCCTCGCCAAAATCACCACTCTCACCGGCCGCGGCGTTTATGTGCCCGGCAACGACATCGACACCGACCGCATCATCCCGGCGCGCTTCATGAAGTGCGTCACGTTCGACGGACTGGGAGAGTTTCTCTTTCATGACGTGCGCAAAAATGCCGACGGCACCGACAAACCCCACCCTCTGAACGAGCCGCGCTTCCATGGTGCGACCATCTTGCTGTCGGGGGCCAACTTCGGCTGCGGTTCGTCGCGCGAGCATGCGCCGCAGGCGATCCAGAAGCATGGCTTCAAGGCGGTGGTTGCTGAGGGCTTTGCGGAAATTTTCTACGGCAACTGCGTGACCCTGGGGATTCCCTGTTTTGAGGCGGCCCGCGAAGACATTGCCAAAATTGCCGCCGCTGTGGCAAAAGATCCGACGACCGAGATCACGGTCGATGTGGCCCGGCAGGAGATCCGATTCGCCGGCCAGACGGTGAAGGCGGCGGTCCGCGCCAGCGCGCTTGACGCACTGGTCAACGGCCGCTGGGATCCGATCGGGGAACTGATCGATGGGTTGCCCGCCGTGAATACCACCGCCGCCAGTCTGCCGTATCTGGCGGCGTAAGCGGCATCGGTAAGAATTCAGGATGTAGGCGGGGTGTCCTCACCCCGCTTTTGCCTGCACCAGTGAGACCATACCGGCTCGATTCGGGCCGGCTTAATTTGGCCGGTTTATCCCGTTGGCGTTTTAGCGTGCAAGAATTGCCGGCAGATCCTCCTTATACGGAATTTACTGTTTCAGGCTTGGGCACATCGCCAGGAGGTTCCGGCCTGTTCAGCCGGGTGTTTTCGCTCAATCCTGCGACGAAAACCACAATTCTGGCCAATGTGACGGGCAAAAACGATGCGGCCAGAGTGAAGAATTATCTTGAGGCCGGAGGGGTCAGTTTCACCGACGTCCCAGGCGCGACCGTGCAGTTCGACGCCGCCAATTCGACGCTGCTGGTGACACAGACAGGCAGGAATCTGGCGCGCATCCACCAGATGCTCGACCGTGGGGCTGAGCCGGGCAAAATATCCCTGGAAATCAAGGTGGTGGATGCTTCACCCGAGGATTTGCGGGCCATTGATCCGGAGAAATTTCGCACCCAGCCGGCCAAATCCCGGCTGGCCGGCGAACGCATTTCCTCCGGGGACATGATCATGGGGGAGTTTGATCTGAACGGAATGGTGCGTGCATTGGCCCAATATTCCGGCGGAAGGGTGCTGGAGCCTCCGTCCCGAATGGGATCCTCATGGTCGGAATTCACCTTTGTTGCCTGGCAACAGCTGGATAATCGTGAAGCGAATGAGGACGGGCCGGCCGGTCGTTCCGTTGGGAAAGGGAGCTATACGAGCCAAACCATCGGAGTTGAAATTGAAGGGACGGCCATGCTCGAGGAAAACAACCGCACCATCCTCCTCAACTACTCGACGAAGCTGACCAATCTTGCCGGCTGGCTGCTTTATTCCGCATACGATGGCGTCCGACGCAATGCCGCCGGCCCGGCGACTTTCGAACCTGTCATACTGCCTCTATACTACGAAGGGCGTGTCATGACCAGGTTGGCGGTTGGGGATGGGACGACCATTATCACCACCGCGCCAGGTCGGGACAAAACCAGTTCCATTCCTGCGGTGGGTGCCGGGGTCGGAACTGCTCCGCGTTTCATTTCGTGGGATGCGGCCCACCAATGGCCGTCCCGTGGCCTTGTGATTTTCACCACCTTCCGGGTGCTGCCTTCGGACCAGGCTTCGGGAAGCACAACGGGAGCGTCGAAGGCGACCGCATTGCGCGAGCCTGCCACCATGCCAGCAAAGGAGGCGGATGGACCCGTTCGACCGGTCGCATCCACTGAACTGGCCAGTCAATCTTTCGCCCTGCCGCAGGTGGCGAGGGAGATGATGCTCGATTTTGGACGCCCGGATACGGATGACCCGTTTGGTTCAGAGCCGCCAGTAACTATGCTGGCAGCGGTAATGCCACCCATCGATCCCGGGTCCAATCCGCGGGCTTTCTTTAAGTCGCACGGGGTGGATTTTGACCAAGTGTCCGGCTCCACGATTGCCTTCACAAGTGATGGCATCCGCGTGACGCAAACTCCTGCCAATCTGGAGAAGATACGGAAAATCGTGGCGCAAGTGTCCTCCCGCACCAACATCGGCATCGAGGCGCGATTTCTTGAGATGAGCGCGGAGGAGTTCGCGGCTCTGGATCTGGGCAAATATCGGCTGGATGGGGCCAAGCCGGATGCGGTGACAATCCCGACGGGAGTCTGGCAGGGCCGGGAGTTGCCCTCAATCCAGCCTATGGCGGGCAGGTTTGATGTGCCGGCACTCGTTCATGCACTCACCGTGAAACCTGGTATGGCGACTTTGATGGCAACACCGGATGAAATCGTGCTTTCCGGCAGTGAAGCTGACACGACGTTTGGCCTCTGGTTGCGATATCCTCAATCCTATGGCGTGGCCGGAGATTCACCAAAAATCCGGACTGATCCTCCTGTCCTGCCTACTGGCACTCCGCAATGGTTCACCGTTCGCAACCTCGGAACCGAGATCAGAGTTGTCCCCACCGTGGACGATGATGGACATACCATTCTGCTCCATTTTCCCGGCAATGGTCCGCGCATGACCTTGCTGGCCGATGGCAGCAAGGTGGGTGAAGGCAACCTGGCGATTGGTGTGGGTGGGAGAAATCCAGTATGGCCAAATGGCGGAATTCCAATTTTCGAAGCTGGCTGGCCGAGTGTTTCAGATTGTGCGGTGCCGGATGGTGGCACCGCGGTTTTTGCCCTCCCACCGACCAAGGAAGAACATGTATTGGTCCCGGGAAGGGGCATGCAGCCGGTGGATCGGATCGCGCCTGAGCGACGGATGCTCGTGCTGATCTCTGCTCACATCATTGATGGCGCGGGACGTTGAGACCTGTCGGGATCGCACCTCTCCCCATCGCCAGATATTGAGTGGCATATGAGCCATTAACGCGACGGCTGGCGCTTCACTTGGCGCGGAGTTGGGACAGCATGGCGCGTTTTTGGGCGGGCAGACAGAAACAAATGGCAGAGCATATTTATTTTAAGCGTTGGTAAATAACGGGTAGCGTAGTATTTTAGAAATGAGGCACAGGCATTGCTGAAAGGATGGCACTATGAGTCGCGTTCTCGGCATTGACCTCGGCACCACCAACTCCTGCATGGCCAT
>CAIXIZ010000453.1 GCA_903919625.1 uncultured Verrucomicrobiota bacterium | reverse complement strand
TCTGACGAACGCCTCCTGCTCACCGAGCTGAAAAATTGCCGGATCGGGGCCTTCAGCGGCATCGCCACGCCGGAAAGCTTTGAGAAATTCCTCCGTGATTTTGGGGCCCAGATCACCTTTGCCCGACGGTTTCTTGATCATTATCGCTTTGCCTATGAAGATTTCGTGGAAATATTCAGCGCCGCCCTGGAACAGCAGGTGAAATTCATCGTGACCACGGAAAAGGATGCGGTACGCATCCCGGTTGGCCTGCCCTGTCCCGTGCCCATCTATTATCTGCGTCTGGAAATCGAGCTGATCCACGGCGCCGCCGACTTTGATGCTGCGGTGGAACGGATTTGTTTTCCCAAAACCGGGACGAGACCCCTGGAATAAGGCTGGCGGGATGGGCCGAGGCTCAAGGGGCGCGCTGAAGTCAAACCGGTGCTGTTCCCCGTGAGGCTGAGGCGGTCAAGGGCCGGCTGGTGAACACGGCTTGTCAAAGCCCAGGGCGCCCGCCTAACTCGTGGTCCTGCGTCCCCATCACGATCTCATCTTCCCTTAATCCTTGCCTTCCGCCCCGCTTCATCCGCCCGTTCCCGCCCACGTCGCCATCATTATGGACGGCAATGGCCGTTGGGCGAAACAACGCGGCCTGCCGCGGATTGCGGGCCACCGGCGGGGGGTCGAGGCGGTCCGGACGGCGACCTATGCGGCGCGCGACCTAGGCGTGAGCATGCTGACCCTTTACGCCTTCTCCGTGGAAAATTGGCAGCGGCCCAAGACCGAAGTCGGCGCACTCATGCGGCTGCTGGAACTGTATTTGAAAAATGAACTGGCCACCTTTGTGCGCGACGGGGTGCGGCTCCGGACCATCGGCCGCACCGGGGAATTGCCGGAAGGCGTGCAAAAACACCTCCGCACGGCGGTGGAGGCCACCAAGCACCTTACCGGCTATACCCTTGTCCTGGCCTTAAATTACGGCTCGCGGACCGAGGTCACGGATGCGGCGCGGGCTTACGCCCTGGCCGTTGCCGCCGGCCAGGAAAATCCCCAAACCAGCTCGTGGACGACCTTCAGCCGCTACCTCAGCACGGCCGGACTGCCCGACCCGGATCTCGTAATCCGCACCTCGGGCGAGACGCGCGTGAGCAATTTCCTGCTGCTGCAGGCGGCCTATGCCGAGTTTGTTTTTACCCCGGTGCTCTGGCCCGACTTCACCAAGCCCGACCTCGCCGCCGCCCTGGCCGAATACGCCAGACGGGAGCGCCGGTTTGGCCTTACCAGCGACCAGCTCCGTCCGCCGATCGGCAAGGCCGCTGCGAACTGATAATTTCCCGTCATTCTCTTCCAGTGACCCAACGCACCATCAGCACGATCATCCTTTGGACCTTGGTGCTCGGCTGTGTGCGGTGGCTGGGCGCACCGGGCAGCGTCTGGCTGGTCACCGTCGTGAGCGCGCTCACCCAGCACGAGTTTTACCAAATGTTGCGCCGCATGGGGCTGGTGCCATTCAACCGGCTCGGCTTGTTTCTCGGAGCGCTGATCACCCTCGCCCCCTGGGCGGCGGCCAACCATTGGCTGCCCGCCGCCATCACCCCGGAACTGCTGCTTGGCCTGGCCGTTGCCGCCTTCTCCGTGCGCATCCTGGGTGAACGCGAGCCGCAAAACCGGGTCGAAACACTCGCCTGGACGATGTTCGGTCTGATCTACATTCCCTTCATGCTGCAGTTCCTCGTGCGGATCATTCTCTTCAGCTCTCCGCATCCGCGGACCGGACTGGTCATGACCATCTGGCTGATTGCCGTCGCGAAAGGTTGCGACATGGGCGCGCTGCTCGCCGGCAAGGCCTTTGGCCGTCATCACATGGCCCCCAATATCAGTCCGAAGAAAACGTGGGAAGGCGCGGTCGGCGGGGTGATCTTCTCCGCGCTCGTTGGCGCGGCCATCGTCCACGGCCTGCCCGGCAACAGCTACCCGGCGCATTTTCCCACCGCCTTCACCCCGTGGGTGGCCGCCTGCATCGCCCTGCCCATCGCCGGGCTGACCATTGTTTCCGATCTCGTTGAATCCGTGATCAAACGACGGGCGGGCGCCAAGGATTCTGGCACCACCATCCCCGGCATCGGTGGAATGTTTGATCTTTCCGACAGCCTTATCCTGGCCGCTCCCGCCGGCTACCTGCTGTTCAGCCTGCTGTGACTGCCCCTGTCTCAACTCCCCGGAAACGCGTCGTCCTGCTCGGCGCGACCGGCTCCATCGGCGAGAGCACGCTGCGCGTCCTGCGGGCGCACCCTGACCGGTTGGAACTGGTCGGAGTGGCGGCACAGCGCGACGCAGGGAAGATTTTTGCTATTTGCCGTGAATTTAGGGTTCCTTATGCCGCGCTGGCCGACACGGCGGTGGCGGATCGGGCACGAGCCGCGGGAGAAGTCCCGGCCGGCACCGATCTGCGTTCCGGAGCCTCGGGTTTGGTGGAGCTGGCCACCCTGCCGGAGGCCGACATCGTGCTCATCGCGGTTGTTGGCACCGCCGGACTTGCGCCCGCGCTCGCCGCACTCGCCGCCGGCAAGGATCTTGCGCTCGCCTCGAAGGAAATCCTCGTCCTCGCCGGCGAGTTCGTCATGGCCGCCGCCCGGACGAGTGGCGCGAAGATCCATCCGGTGGACAGCGAGCATAACGCGGTCTTCCAATGCCTGGCGGGTCACACCCCGGCCGATGTGCGCCGCGTCACGCTGACGGCCAGCGGCGGGGCCTTTCGTGACTGGCCGGCGGAGCGCCTGGTCCATGCCACCCCGGCGGATGCGCTGCGGCATCCCAATTGGGCGATGGGCCCAAAAATCACCGTGGACTCCGCCACGCTGGCGAACAAGGGGCTCGAGCTCATCGAGGCGCGCTGGCTGTTCGGGCTGCGCCCGGAGCAATGCCACGCCGTGCTGCATCCGCAGAGCATTGTCCATGCGCTGGTGGAGTTTGCCGACGGCTCGGTCCTCGCCCAGCTCTGCCCGTCCTCCATGACTTTTCCCATCCAGCATGCGTTGCTGCATCCTGCCCGTGCCCCGGGTACGGAACCGCCCCTCGATCTGACCCGGTTGCATGCCCTCGAATTTCGCCCGGTGGACGAGGGGCGGTTCCCCTTGTTTCGCCTTGCCCGTGAGGCGATGCAGGCGGGCGGCGCAGCGCCGGCGGTGTTCAACGCCGCCAATGAAATCGCCGTCGCCGCCTTCCTGGCCGGGCGGCTCCCCTTTCTCGGCATTGCGTCCGTGGTTGAAAAAACGCTGGAGACCGTGCAACCTGCCATGCCCGCCCATCTTTCCGACGTCCTCGCCGCCGACGCGGCCGCCCGCCGGCTGGCCACCGCCCAACTCTGATCTCCTTAAAAATTTCCGTGGAATTCCTCCAATCAATCGCCTCCGACGTCTGGGCCGTGTTTCTGATCGTGCTGTTTTTTGGCGGCTCAATTTTTGTCCATGAGCTGGGCCATTTTCTTGCCGCCCGCTGGCGTGGTGCGCGGGTTGAGCGATTTTCCATCGGTTTTGGCCCGGCGCTCTGGTTGCGGCGGGGCCAGGATGGGGTCGAATACCGTCTTTCCTGCGTGCCGCTCGGCGGCTATGTGCTGCTGCCCCAACTTGCCGACATGGGCGGTCTTGAAGGGGAAAGTTCAGCCGAGGCCGGTAGGCTGCCGCCGCTTGGGTACCTCAGCAAAATGCTGATTCTGGTCGCCGGTGTCGTTTATAACGTGATTTTCGCGTTCGTGCTGGCCTGCGGCCTGTGGATGCTGGGCCAGCCGGTTACCGAGGAGGAACAGACCACCCAAGTGAGTCATATCCATGCAACCTTGATGCTGCCTGACGGCAAGGAAGTCCCCGGTCCGGCGTATGTCGCCGGCTTGAAGCCGGGCGATTTCATCCGGGAGGTGGACGGCCAGTCAGTTCATTCCTTCAACGAAATTGCCTATCTCGTGGCTCTCGGTACGGGGCGCGGGCCGCAGGCGCAGCCCATGGCTGCGCTGACCATTGAGCGCGACGGCCAGCAACAGGTGATCACGCTGGTTCCGGCCTACGCCGGTCCGGAAGGCATGCGTGACATCGGTGTCGAACCGGGGGTCAAGGTTGCCGTCTATGAAGTCTCCAGCCACAGCGCGGCCGAGGAGGCCGGACTGAAGGCGGGCGACATCATCACCCAGCTCGACGGGCAGCCCGTGAACTATCCCGGTTTCATCGCCGAATATGTACGCCAGGTCAACGGCCGGCCCGTGCAACTGACATACTTGCGTGACGGCCAGGCGCATACGGTCGCGATCGAACCCCGCCTCACCCTGGATCCTGCGACCAAAACGACAGCACCCCGTCTCGGGATCGTGGTGCATGGTGCCACCACCAGCCGGTTGGTGCACCTTGCGCCATGGACGCAGCTAAAGAATGACATACTTTCGACCTGGCGCCTCCTGACCAGCCTGCTCAACCGGCACTCGGACATTGGGCCGTCCAAGCTGAGTGGTCCGGTTGGCATTGTCCGCGGCTTATGGATCTCGGCCAAATCCGACTACCCAATCCGGGCTGCGCTCGAATTTGCCATCATGATCAACATCAGTCTGGCGTCCTTCAATCTGCTGCCCATTCCGGTGCTCGATGGCGGCCAGATGCTTTTTGCCACCATTGGGCGCGTCCGGGGCCGCGTGCTGCCGGCCAATTTCATCATTGCCGCACAGAGCGTGAGCCTGGTGCTGCTGATGACCCTCGTGCTGTATGTGACTTTTTTCGATTTGCGCCGCTGAGGCCGGTTGAGACTGTCTGCCATTGGATCTGGCGCCATCCGTTCCGCCGATCCGGGTTTGTCCCCTGCCATCCGGCCCAATTTAGCATCCTGCTTCGGCAATTCCCGCCAAATAATTCCGCCCTCATGTCCTACTGCACCTCCCGTTTTCGTACTGTTCGCCGCCCGGCGGTGGAAGTGAAGGTCGGCCGGGTTGGCGTGGGCGGGCGGAATCCCATCCGCCTTCAGTCCATGACGACCAGCGACACCCAGGATGTCGCCGCCACCGTCCGACAGGCGGTCGCCCTGGCCGAGGTCGGATGTGAAATCGTGCGGGTGACCGCACCCAACGTCGCCGCCGCCAGGTGCCTGCGGGAAATCCGGTCACAATTCACGGAGGCTGGTTTCGGGCATGTTCCACTCGTGGCCGACATTCATTTTTTGCCGGGCGCAGCGATGGAGGCGGTCGAGCATGTCGAAAAGGTGCGCGTCAACCCGGGCAATTATGCGGACAAGAAAAGGTTCGCCGTCCGCGAATACTCCGATGCCGATTACGAGCGGGAGCTGCAGCGCCTGCACGAGGCCTTTACCCCGCTGGTGCTGCGGGCCAAGGCGCTCGGACGTTCCCTGCGCATCGGGACGAATCACGGCTCGCTCTCCGACCGGGTCATGAACCGGCATGGAGACACGCCGCTGGGCATGGTGGAAAGCGCGTTGGAATTCGTCCGCATCTGCGAGTCGCATGGTTTCCACGAGGTCATTCTTTCGATGAAGGCGAGCAATCCCAAGGTGATGATCCAGGCCTATCGCCTGCTGGTCGTGCGGATGGACGCGGCGCATCGCGCCTACCCGTTGCACCTGGGCGTGACCGAGGCGGGTGACGGCGAGGATGGTCGCATCAAGAGCGCCATCGGCATCGGTTCATTGCTGCTCGACGGGCTGGGTGACACCATCCGCGTTTCCCTCACCGAGGACAGTGTCTATGAGATTCCCGTGGCCCGGGCGCTCGCGGACAAGGCAATGGCCCAGTGGGCAATGGCCAACGTTCCACCTTCAATCCTCAACGCGCAGACCCCTGCTTCCGTTGCCGGGGATGCCGGCCGTGCAAGGTTGAAGGTGGAACGTCCCGAATCAGCCAATGTTGATTCAGTTGACCCCTTCCAATATGCCAGGCGCGCAACCACCACGCTCACGCTCGCGGGCAATTGCACCGTCGGCCCCGAGCAGCCGCCCCGCGTCATCGTGCGCATCGCCGCGAAGGATCTGCCGGATTTCAAATCTCAGATTTCAACCCCCAAATACGCCGACACTCCCGCCGAGGGGTTGCTCCTCAACGTCACGTCAGTGGCTGAAATCGCCGCGCTGCCCGATCCGGGCCCGTCGTTTTATGTCCTTGAACTGTCCGGCATCAGCCTCGGAGACCTTGGCGCGCATCCGGCGTGTCTGCGCGCTGGAACGGTTCTGCTACCCCATGCCATTGCCGGCCCCGGCGCGCTCGGTGACTGGCTGCGCTTTGCACGCGAGCATTCTTTGATTATCGCCGCCGATGTCACCCCGGCTGACTTTGCACATTTGGAAACGGATTTGCGACGGCTCGGTGATGCGAACCTGATCATTACGCTAACCATTCCAGACCAAACCGCAGGCCATCCGCCCGGTGACTGGAGATTGCTTTCGGAGCAACTCCACCAAATCGGCTCGCGTGCGCCGCTCTGGATCCGAAACACCCCCGCCACCGCCCTCGGCCGCTCGCCCGATTTCCTGAACCGCCTGCTTGATGCCTCCATCCTGACCGGTGCGCTTCTCTGCGACGGGCTCGGTGATTTCGTGAGCGTTGAGACCGAGCCCGACCCTCTGCGGGCGACCACGCTCGCCTACAACATCCTTCAGGGTGCGGGCACGCGCAGTTCCAAGGCCGAGTTTGTCGCCTGCCCCTCCTGCGGCCGCACGCTCTTCGACCTGCAGACCACAACCCGGCGGATCCGGGCGCGCACCGGACATCTCAAAGGTGTCAAAATCGCCATCATGGGCTGCATCGTCAACGGGCCGGGGGAGATGGCCGACGCCGACTTTGGCTATGTCGGCGGCGCACCCGGCAAGATCAACCTCTATGTGGGCAAGGCCTGCGTGCAGTATAACCTGCCACAGGCCGAGGCCGACGACCGCCTCATCGCCCTGATTCGCGAGCATGGCAAATGGGCCGAACCGGTGGCCGGCGGGGTGGCGGAGGCGGCCGTCGCCACCCCGCCGGACGGGGCCGTCCCGGCGTCGTGACAATCCGGTGACGCGCAGCCCCACGACCATTGTATTGTTGTTTCTGTTACAAACTGGTGAAATCGGGGCCGATTCCGCGCGCTTCAAATTCTTGTCCGCGTGACAACAAAAATCTCAAAATACTTATCCGCTTCCGGTGGTGAATAACTTGTCGGAAAGTTGCGCTTGAAACCATTTTTTACCTGTCCGTAACTGCCGGCTCACCACTCACACCGAGCAGGCTCGGCGGTTCTTTGCACATCTCCCCGTCCTTTTTTTAATCCGACCCGCCGATGATCATCCATTGGCCCTGAACAGCAACGAATTGCGTGATTTGAACCAATCCCGCCGGCTTGCCGGTCATTCTCCTCCTTTTCTCCCCACCCGTCGCATGGAAAATTCCCGGTGTTATGTGCTCGTCTCCGCTGGCACCCGCTTCATTGTGAATAAACCGCACCTCCCGTCTCCCCGTCCATGCCCGCCCTCTCCCCGTCGCCCAAGCTTTGGGACACCGTCAAAAGTGATTTTAAGGCCCTCTTTCCTGAGGATGTCTTCAAACTGTGGTTTGAACCCATCGTCTGCCTGGAAGTCACCGACGACACGCTGACGCTGGGCGTGCCGAACGATTTCGCGGTCATCTGGATCAATGACAATTATCTCGATCTCATCACCCAGCGGCTGCGGCTGACCGCCGGGCATGCGGTCAATGTCCGTTTGCGCCGGCACGGTCCGGATCACCGCAGCGCCGCCCATCAGGCGGCCGAGTCCGCCGCCGCCTCCCGCGCCAAGGTTTCGCCGGCGCCCCGCCGTAGCCGGCTCGACGACCGCGGTCCGGCGGCCGGGACCCTGAACCCGCGCAATACATTCGAAACCTTTGTGGTGGGATCGAACAACCAGATGGCGCACGCGGCGGCCCTGGCGGTGTCCCAGGCTCCGGCGCAGGCCTACAACCCGCTGTTCCTCTACGGTGACACCGGGCTCGGCAAGACCCACCTCATGCACGCCATTGGCCACGCCATCCTCCGGCAGAACCCCGACGCGCGCATTGCCTACCTTTCCACCGAAAAGTTCACCAACGAGTTCATCCAGGGTCTCCAGGAGAACGCCCTGACCAAGTTCCGCCAGCGCTACCGGCACGTGGATGTCCTGCTCATTGACGATGTCCAGTTCCTGGCCGGCAAGGAGCGCATCCAGGAGGAGTTCTTCCACACTTTCAATGACCTCTTCGAGGCCGGGAAGCAGATCGTCCTCTCCAGTGACCGCCGGGCCAGCGAGATTCAGAAACTCGAGTCCCGCCTGGTCTCCCGTTTCGAATGGGGTCTGCCGGCCGATATCCAGGCGCCAGATTTCGAAACCCGGCTCGCCATCCTCCGGGCCAAGGCCGCCACCCTCAAGTTCGACCTGCCTGCGCCCGTCGCCACCTTCATCGCGCAAAACATCTCGCGGAACATCCGCCGGCTGGAGGGTGCGCTCATCAAAGTCGCCAGCTATGCCTCGCTGACCGGCCGCGTCCTGGATCTCCCCGCCACAGAAGAACTGCTCAAGGATGTGCTGATGGAGCAGGCTCAAAGGCAGCTCACCATCGAGATGATCCAAAAGCGGGTGACCGAGCATTACCAACTTCGGCCCGGTGACATGACCTGCAAGCGGCGCCCCAACAACATCGCCATCCCCCGCCAGATCGCAATGTATCTGGCCCGGACCCTGACCAAGCATTCCTTGCAGGACATCGGCGACGCCTTTGGCGGCCGCGATCATGGCACCGTCATTCACGCCTGCAAATCCGTCGACAACATGATGGAACAGGATCCCACGGCGCGGGGGAGCATCGAGTTTCTCAAGGCCCAGCTCTCGCGTTAGGCCTGAGCCGGCCGGCTATTCCTGGCTGCGACCGCCGTGCCGCCGCCGATTTGCCCGCGGCCAGCCTTGACGCCCGGCCACATCCGTGACCCTTTCCGCCATGACCCTTACGTCCGAACAGAAAGACGCCGTTGCCGGCTGGCTCGCCGCCGGAGACAACCTGTCGCAAGTCCAAAAAAAGCTCCGCGAGCAGTTCCACCTCGCCCTCACTTACATGGACGTGCGGTTTCTTGTGGATGACCTGAATCTCCAGATCAAGGATCCGCCGCCCAAGCCAGAGGCCGCCAAGCCGGCGGCTCCGGCCAGCCCCAGCGGCTCAGCTCCCGCCCGCGCCGCCCCAGCGGGAAAGAAAGGGCTCCTGGAAAAAGCCAAGGAGAAGCTCGGACTGGGCGGCAATGAAGCCGAGGCCGATTTGCCGCCGGAAGATGACCTGACGCAGGCACCTTTTGGCGATGACCTTGCTCCGGCGGGCGCCAGCACCGTGCGCGTTGAAGTGGACAAAGTCACCCTGCTGCCCGGTGCCATCGCCAGCGGAACGGTGAGGTTTAGTGACGGGGTGACGGGAAAATGGATCGTGGACCAATATGGTCGGCCGGGCTTCACCGAGCTCAGCCAGCCCGACTACCGGCCGACTCCGGCCGACGGTGCGGCCTTTATGCAGTCACTCACCGCCGAGTTGCAAAAGAAAGGCTTCGCTTAGTTGCCGGTCGTCGGGGCGCAGTCAAAGGGGTCGGGCAAATCACCCGACAACCAACCGGATGAGTTTGGATCAAACGGTGGCAAGGACAAATGCCAAATTGCTGGCTCTCTGCGACCGCGACGGCGGTGTTCTTTTCGGCGTCTCTTCTGCCGCGCGCCGCGCGCGCGCAGGGCTCGCCGTGCCCGCTGAACGAGAACTCGACGGCGCAGCGCAGCTGCGGGCCGTCGCTGTGCTTCGCAAATAATTTCGGCGACTTTGGCGTGCTGCAGCGCGGCCCGGCGCGCGCGGCCTACTACGGCTCCACGGGCGCGCCACCCGTGGCCGGCGCGGCCGTGTCGCTCACGCTCGCCGGCGTCCTCGACGACGGCAGCACCTACAACAAGAGCTTCGCGACTACGTCGATGGCCGATGGAACGTGGAAGATCCTGCTCGACGCAATGCCAGCCTACGGCCAGCTCTCCGCGACGGTCTCCTGCGCGGCATGCGGCGGCAGCCAGGCGGCAACGCTGAGGAACCAGACGTTTGGCGACGTTTGGATCGGGTGCATGTATACTGCAGACCTAGCCCATCCACCCACCACCGCCCACTGAACTCACCCTAGCCCAAGCCGGCGCGTCGATCGCAACCCGAACGCCCAATCCCCCACACAGCGGGCCAGAGCAACATGGGCAGCGGCAGTCCCGTGCAGAACAACTTCTTCCGCAACGAGAGCTACGCCGGCGTCGCGGCCGGAAACTACTCGAACATCGTCTTCGCGACGACGGGTGACAGCGGCGGCGTGCCGTGGTCTCGCGAGGAGCTCGGCAATTGGGTTCTCGGCTCGAATGGCGGCTACACGCAGCTACGGCCGCTGACGCCTGACGGTGTGCACTTCGGCGACATCGACGGCTACGCCGCCACGCCCATCTTCTTCGCCATGCGGCTAACGGACCTCTTTCGCGAGCGCGGCGAGCGACCGCCGCCGCTGGGGATCTATCAAAACGCCGTCGGCGGCACGGACGGCGCCGCGTGGGCGCCCTATGCCGCCGTCGCCGCCGCAGGGTGTGTCAATGCCACCTGCATGTGCAAGTATCGCTGAGCAAACCCGCGCTCGGCCATCCACCGCCGCCCACTCACCCTAGTCCTAACTCGGCGATGGTGCCC